>NZ_JBFNEO010000010.1:0-27434 GCF_040797585.1 Clostridium sp. | reverse complement strand
TTAATGCTAAGGCAGTAAGTATAGGAACTAATATATGGTTAATTCCCCTAGTAACAGGGTTTGTATATATTCCAAAGGTTATTGATAATAAAACTGAGGATATAGCAAGAAATAATCCCAGTATATTTTTCATATTTATAGAACCAATTGTAACAACATAATATAAAAGTATCATAAGAGTAAATATAGGGTAGGATATTCCACTATAGCCAAAGGCAAAGTCCTTATAGAAGAATCCTAAAATTATAGCTCCTATTATGGATAAGAGTTTTTTATTAGAGGAAATATTATTATCCACTTTTTCTTGTAGAACTTTTATTTCATAGTCTTTAAAATGGTTTCTATCAAGAGGATTGGTATAAAGAGCTTTTTTTAGTCCTTCTATGGCCCTAGAGCTATAATCTATATTTATACATTCTTTAATTATCCATCCTATAGCATCAAGAGATCTAAAGGGTAGAGATTTAGCAGAGGATAAATCATCGAAACTACTCAAATCTTCTAACTTAGAATTAGAATAATCTAAAAGATAGTGAGGATATTTAGTTCCATTAGAATCAAAGTATCGAGGAGAGTCATATTTTAAGATTTTACTGGGGAGAGTATTAAACTTCTTAGTTAAAAAGTTTAATACCTCAGTCTTCTCATCACAGTTAGTGTATAATTTAATACTTGGAAGTATTAACCTATTCAAAGTATCTCTACAAGTTACTATCTTTTCATCTTTAAGTATTATAAGAAAAACTTCATTTTTCAAAGTCTTAATCCTCCTTATATTCTAAGATATCTCCAGGTTGACATTGGAGTACCTTACATATTGCCTCTAAGGTAGAAAACCTTACAGCTTTTGCCTTATTATTCTTAAGCACAGACAAGTTAGCATTGGTTATACCAACTTTTTCAGCTAAATCTTGAAGGGAAATCTTTCTTTTTGCCATCATCACATCTAAATTAACTATTATCATAAAGCTATCCCTCCTTATATGGTAAATTCATTTTCTTCTTTATATTCAACAGCTTTTTTAAAAACCTTAGATAATATGAGAATAAACAATCCTGCAAATATAAAGATTATAAACTCCATATCTGTATGAACGCCCTTAGAATCTACATATATAAACTTAAATTCTTTAAAATCTGAGTTAAATAGGGTATTTAAGATATAACATGCAGATATTATAAAACATTCATAGGAGATTCTACTTAGAGCTTTGACATTAGAATTAACAAAGGGATCTCCTTGTTCTAAAGTAATTAAAACCTTTCTTAATCCTAATACAATTAGGAATACACAGGATATACCTACTATTAATAAAATCATTACTAAGATCTTCTTTGGCGCTGATAGAATTTCTGTGCTATCTATATAAGTATTTTTAATGGTAAGTAAAGCAACTATAAATCCAATTATCATAGCTAAATCTAAAGAGACTTTTATTAAGGTTGATAAGGAACCTTTTCCGTAATATTTCATTTATATCACCTCATTATATTTTTAAGTATTTACTTTTAATAAGAATTTTAAATAGTTCTTATAGACTATAAAATAAATATTACAATAATACTTTACAAAAATCAATAGGATTTTATTGTTTTTCGATAAAAATATATTGTTTTTTATTTAGATAATACATATAGTAAACTTTTGTTTAAATTAGAATATTTATAAAATCTAAATTTGGGACAACAGACCTAAGCTAATTACATATTATAGTAATGTAATTAAGTAAAAGGAGAAAATTCATGTATTATAAATACTTAGATGAATTCTTTGCTAGAGGAGAAGACATGCCTAAATCTATGGTCATAGAAATGAGGAGAGGTGATGTTACAGGAGATAATGTTTATGATAGAGTAATGTTAGTTGGAAGTAAGCCTCATGGAAGCAATAGCCCTTTTGTTAATAATATGTATGTAGTTGTGTTTGACTCTAAGACTAAAAGGTATATAAGAATTCCTTTAAAAAATAACGCAGGATATAATCCGAGATTATTTCTTGGAGATTTTACAGGAGATAAGATTTTAGATATATGGGTAAACATGGACTCAGGCGCTAGCGGAGGATCTGGATTCTATGATTTATTTACCTATGAAGGATACGAATTTAAGAGTATATTTAACAATGATATATTTAATAAAAGAGCTAGATTTAAGGTAGATTTCATGGATAATTATGTAGTTAGGGTTTATGGAGGAAATAACGAAAAAAGTTATCTAATAGACATAAGAGATAAGGAACCAGAATACTTGAATAAAATATATAATCCAGATGGAAAACTAAAGGAGAAAAAATCGGGAAATGTAACACCTTTAAATAGGGCGTATCCTATAGATTTTGATAATAATGGAGTATATGATATATATGCTATTCAAAGAATAACAGGAATAGATGATTCAGATGAGATAGGATTTGTAAATAATATCTTAAGATGGGATGATAGTTTCTTTGAAGATTTTATTGAAACTGTCTCAATATTTGGAAGTAATCTTGGAGTAGAGGATAAATAAATATAAGCCATGATTCATGTTCTAATGGATCATGGCTTATATTTTTATTGGAAATCTATGTAAGTTTTAAAGGTCATAAATAGTATATAGAAAATAATTTTCATTATGATATTTATATTTAAAAGTCCTATAGTTTTAGCATGCTTATGAGATATATAATAGTGGTTATATTTTATAAAAAGAGACTAGACTTTGAGGATAAAATCTAGTCTTTCAATTTAACTATCTATTTGCAGTTATACTTTATTAAGTTTTCTTTAAACTTTTCGCAAAAAGTTAGGAAGTCTGATGGAACAAGATCGCTTCTTGTCTTAGAAAGATTTTTAGCAAAATTCATCAATTCATCAACATAATTTATAAATGAACTACCAGTATTAAAATTTTCACCTAATGGAATAGTTATACCCTCAGTCTCAGCCATACTTTTTAAATCAATTAAAACCCCAGTAATATCTTGAAGTCCACTTCCACATGGATATAACTTTCCTGAAAACTCAGAAAGTGTATCCTTAAGAGCATCTTTAGCTTTTTTAGCATTTATAGCATTTTCATTTTTTTCATGTATATCTATAGTGTCCGTTTTATTTGATTCCTCTGTTACATTTGAGCCATTTATTATATTGATAGGATGAACTTTTTCAATAGATTTAATTATATTGCCATTAGCAACATGATTGCCTATTTTATTATATTGTATCGTATTATTCAATTTAATCCCCCCTACATAGGGTATCGTAGATTTTATAAGTGTGTTTATATATAAAACAATTATTTTACAAATATAGATTTTAATAATTTAATTTATAGATTATACCATTATATATAACTTTACTATTCGGAGTATTATAATAAAAAATATTTATGATAATTTCTTAAAATAATTGAAGTTCCAATATTTTAATAACATTAAGTAGGTATATAAATGTTTAAGGACGCAATATTTTAAACATAGGGATGAACTATCATAGTATATAAAGTGGTTAAATAATTGTAATATAAGTAATAAAATTTCTTAACAAAAATATATATTAACGAGAAGACTCTTTATTTTTAGAAAAAGTTAATTATCTTTACTAAAAATAAAAAGTTTTATCAAATTTTTAAAATATTATATTAAATAAAATAAATTTAAGAGGAGGATCTATAATGAAACTAAAAAAAATAATAATTGCTTGTGTTGCAGGAGCAGCTATTCTCGCTACGCCTATAATTCCAAGTAAAGTTAGTAATGCATATCCAGCTTGTTATATTTGTGGTGGAAGGTTATATCCAGGACAAAATCACACTCATGAAAACACTGTGAAAAAACGAATTGTTAGAACATGTGATGACTGTGGACATCATGTATATCCAGGAGAAACTCATAAGTGTGTATATTATTAGGATGCTGAGATAAATGAAAGTTATAGAAAATAAACAAGTTATGACCTTAGGATGAGATAATTGGCTAGGGAATAAATATATCACATAGGGAATGACTTAAATATGATTATAATTAAATAAGGAGGATTTACAATGAAACTAAAAAAAATAATAATTGCTTGTGTTGCAGGAGCAGCTATTCTTGCTACGCCTATAATTCCAAGCAAAGTTAGTAATGCATATCCGTCTTGTCATATTTGTGGTGGAAGATTATATCCTGGACAAAATCACACTCATATAGATAGTGACTCAAGACTTTATATACCTTGCCAAGAGTGTGGGGGAACAATGATTCCGGGAAAAGAGCATAAGTGTGTATATGCTAAATAGTATATTATGATACTAGGATAAATATAAGGAATTATAATTAGATAATACGTAATGATATCCAATGGCTATGATATCTATAAAATAAGATATTATAAATCATAGCTATTGGATATTTATACTTCTTAGGTTTTAAAAATAGTTATTTTTAAATAAAAGATTTAATTTTTGGAATCCTTTTTATAATATCTAATTGTAGTTATATTTTATTAGATTTTCTTTAAACTTTTCACAAAAAGTTAGAAAGTCTGATGGAACAAGATCGCTTCTTGTTTTGGATAAATTTTTAGCAAAATTCATCAATTCATCAACGTAACTTATAAATGAGCCATCAGTATTAAAATTTTGACTTAATGGCATATTTATACCATCAGCCTCAGCCATACTCTTTAAATCAATTAGAACCCCAGTAATATCTTGAAAACCACTTCCGCATGGGTATAACTTTCCTGAAAATTCCGATAGAGTGTCATTAAGAGCATCCTTTGCTTTCTTAGCATTTATAATACTTTCATTTTTTTCAGATATCTCTATAATATCCTTTTTATCTAATTCATCTATTGCTTTTGAATTATTAATCACAGTACTATTTTGCTTTTTTTCGCCAATTTTAATCATATTACTATTGTTGTTTATGTTATTATACTGTATTATATTATTCAATTTAATCCCCCCTTATATATGATATCGTAGTTTTAGTATGTATATTTATATAAAAGTTATTATTTTATAAAAAATCCTTTTTTATACTATTAGTAAATAAATTGACTTATATGGGATAAAATGTTATATTGTATGTAAAATTGTAATTTTGGAGGGGTTATATGAAAAAAATATTTAAAAACAAATTTGTAAAAACTTTATTATTATTATGTGCTTTTGTATCTTTAGTTTCTTTTCCAAATATGAAAAAAGCAGAAGCTGCATCCAGATTTAATTTAACTGGTGTAGGAGAAGCAATTAATACAAAAGAAAAAATGGGATGGGAGCTATGGGTAGCTAATAAATTCCAGCCTAAATCATTCGATAACACTATAGACGTTGCAAGCAAAGATGTGGCTATTAAATATGAAATGGTGGATGAACTTGGAATGGTGTACATAGAGGTTGATGGGGTATCACTAGGACGTACTAACATTGTTGAAGATAAAAAACCAATACGTATGATAAGTACAGATAAATATGGTAAAAAGTATGTAGAAACAATTGTTGTGAAAGACCTTCCAGCGGGTAACCATAAAATAACTCTTAGATGTGTATATCCTAGAGGTGGCGTACAAACTGATTTTGTTAATATAAATGTAATTAGATAATATAAATAACTACTAGTGGGATTTTTTATTAGGGTGTACATACTCTTTTAAAAAGTCCCACCTTTATTTTTTAAGCATCCTTTTTATAATAAGTACTAAGGAGCTTTTTTATTTATATTATATATGTTAATATATTGCTTATAATTTTATATAAATTCTAAATAAATGCTAGGGATTTATTATTTTAATGTAGAATATGTTTATAAAGCATGATGAGCTTTAAATAAGTTTTATGAATTGTATATTTATTTTTAACTATAAATACAATATTATTTCCTTAGGTTATGTCTAGGGGATAGGAGTTATAAATACTTTAGTAAACTATCATATATAAAAGGTGAAGAGTAACTGATTTAAGGAATTATTAATAACATAAATTTTCTAGAGGGGGAATTAGATATGGATATAAAAATAAGAGAAGTAAGAGTAGAGGATTCAGAAGAATTATATAATATAAGGCAAATGCCAAAGGTTATGGAAAATATACTGTCAGTTAAAGATGAGCCAAAAGATTTTTTGAAAAATCGTATTGAGAATAGGGGAGAGAATGACTACTGGTTTGTTGCAGAAATAGATAATAAGGTGGTAGGATTAGTTACACTAATGGTACATGGAAATCAAAGAAAAAATCATGTTGGATATATTGCCATAATGGTTAATAGTGATTTTCACGGAAAAGGAGTAGGATCTAAGCTTATGGCTAAGATTATAGACTTATCTGATAATGACTTAAAGCTTAAGAGATTAGAACTTTCAGCATTTAAGGAAAATGAGAGAGCGTTAAATCTTTATAAAAAGTTTGGATTTGAAATTGAAGGAACTATGAGGATGTCAGCCCTTAGAAATGGAGTATATAGTGACGAGTACTCCATGAGTAGAATAAATGAAGAGGATTAAGAAACATGAATAAAGATAAAGTTAAATTAGGAACTATTAGTTTAGTGCCAGGAATTATTATGATTATCATCATGGTAATTGCTTTTAAAAGTGGTAACATGGATTATGGAAAGAAACTTTCTATAATAGCTATAATTGCCATAAATCCATTGCTTTTTATATTACAAGGAGCATTTTCAGCAGCGTTAAGGATAAGTGTAATATTTCCAGCAATGTGTTTAGCCATAGCATTTTTAGTATGCATATTTGTATTTTTAAATAATACAGCTCTGCCTTATCTTGTATTTTACGGAGGGATAGAGGCATTAGCTTATTATTCAGTAAAATCTATGCGATATATGAATGACTAGGAGTCAATATATATGGCTAGCCTAAATTTACTTTGTTTTAAATTAGAAAATAATACATAGTAATTATATAGATGTTAAATATTTAGGCTTAGGGAAACTTATATTATTAAAATTCTACATATAGGTTTTTTAGCCTAAATCTTAACTTATACATGTACTTAAATCCTTTAAAATCGTAGATTTTAAGCAGTGCATAAGATAAGTTTTCAATCAAAAACCCTATAATTTTTAGCTAGTAGATAGATATATAACTATCTATAGAAAGCAATATATAACAGGATAATCTCTTCTGAAAGTAATATGATTAAGTTGTAGATAAAAGGGGTGAGGAGATGAATTATATTAAAGACATGAATAATGCCTTAGATTATATTGAGAAAAATATTAATAAGGATATATCCCAGGAAGAGGTAGCAAGAGTTGCTCATATTTCTAAGTTTCATTTTTTAAGGATATTTAATATTCTAACAGGAATGACTCTTGGACAGTATATTAGGGGAAGAAGGTTAACTCTTGCAGCTAAAGAGGTTATGTCCACTAACATGAAGATAATAGATATCTCATATAAGTATGGTTATGAAACACCAGAGGCATTTACAAAAGCTTTTAAAGCCTTACATGATGTATCTCCTACAGAAGCTAGAAAAAAAGGAGAAATTTTAAAAGCTATCACTCCTATATCCTTTCAAATAACAGTAAAAGGAGAGAAAAGAATGGATTATAAGATTGTAAGTAAGGATAGTTTTAAGGTAGTTGGACTTTCAAGAAAGTTTAGTACAAGGTATGGAGAGAACCTTAGAGAAATACCTAAGTTTTGGGATGAGGTTAATTCAAGTGAGATAGATAATATATTAATGAATAATCAAGGAGATTTAGGTATACTTGGAATATGTACAGGGGTATGTGAAAATAAGGATGAAATGAAATATATGATAGCAGTTCAAGGAGACGAGGTTGAAGCATTAAAATCATATAAGGATTATGAAGTTTTTGAAATGCCTAAGAGTACCTTTGCAGTATTTGAGGTCATAGGACCTATGCCTCACGCAATTCAAAAGGCATGGCATCAAATTTTTGCAGAATGGTTCCCTGCAACTCAATATGAACATGCAAATGCCCCGGAGTTTGAAGCATATTTACCAGGAGATCCATATGTAGAGGATTATAAATGTGAAATTTGGATACCTATAGTTGAAAAATAACAAAAAGACCTTAGAGGGACTTAACATCCTTCTAAGGTCATTTCTATTATTCTTCTACTAGTTCAAAGTCTTCTTTACCTACCCCACATAGTGGACATACCCAATCATCTGGTATATCTTCAAAGCTTGTTCCTGGTGCTATTCCTGAATCAGGATCGCCAACCTCTGGATCATAAATATAGCCACATGGTACACATAAATATTTTTTCATTTTAATACCTCCTAAGTTATTAATATTTATTTAAAATAATTTTAAGCAGTTTAAAATTATATATAAAACAGGCTTTTAAGCCTAATAGAAGCCTTATTTTATGTTTCATTAATGAGTTACATATTTAATTTATATACATTGTAATTTTCATATCACTTTCAATGAATAAACTCCATTAAAACATAGATAGCTATAAAACTTAAATATCAATATATTTATCTTAAGGGCTAAGTATATTATTTATTTAAAAACTAAGTTTTAATATATTGATTTTATTAGTTTATGACTTAAGCCTAGTTTTTATTTCTACTATAAAGTCTTTAATAGAAATATTTTTTAAGTCAATACCATCTAAGGATAGCTCCTTTTCTATAGAAGATTTAAACATTTGGGATAGGGTAATATCACCAATTGAAATAGCTCCCACTATTTTATTATTCTTAATAAATATTCTAATATACTTATCATTTACCTCTTCCTCTATGCTATTATCATAGCTTCCCTCATTTACAGAACCTATAGATAGTAGGGAAATATTAAAACCATTAAGTATAGTAACAGGCACGGTTTTTTTATAGTTAATATTGTCACCAGCCATATTACTTCCAGCTACCTTACCCTGATCCATGGCCTTAGTCCAGAGTCCTTCTATAGTTCCTTGAAGTTCAGCTACATCTCCAGCAGCATATATTCCCTTAATAGAGGTTTCCATATTTTCATTAACTATGACCCCTCTAGTAACTTTAATTTCAGTATTTTGTATAATCTCAATATTTGGTACTATACCTATGGAGTAGATTACACTATCGCAAGGAAGGACCTTATTTTTATTTACTGTAATTCCTTCTACCTTTTGAGATCCTAAGATTTCATCTACACTTGTATTTAAAAGAAGGTTTACTCCTGATTTTTCTATTTTATCCTTTAGTATAAGGGAGGCTTTTTCATCTAGCTGTCTAGCCATAAGCCTTTCACCTACTTCGATAATAGATACTTTTTTATCATTAGTATGTAGAGTCCAAGTAGTTTCAAGACCTTGAATACCTCCACCAATATGAACAATATTATTTTTATCCTCTAAATAATCCTTAATATTGTTAGCATCCATTATATGTCTAAGAGTGAACACACCTTTTTTGTTATGACCAGGAACAGGTAGAGTTCTATTATTTGCTCCTGTTGCAATTAATAACTTATCATAGGAAATCTTTTCTTCCTTTGATGTTATTATTAAGCTATTTTTAATATCTATGCTAGAAATTCTTATATTATCAAAGACCTTTATGTTATTTTCCTCATACCACTGATTCTTTTTTAGAAGAATTTTATCATTGTTTAAATTCTTAAGTAAATCTTTAGAGAGCTTTATTCTTGAGTAAGGAAGGAATGATTCTTCGCCGTATATAGATATATTACCATCCTTATCTCTATCTCTAATAGCTTTAGCCGCATTTATTGATGTAACGCCACTTCCTATAATTACATAATTTTTCCTCATGTTTCTTACCTCATTTAATCTTAGATGCAATTATTTTTATTATATGATATTTAATATTCTTAAGTTCTTTCTAATATCCTCTATTTTTTTTAGAAAATTCTGTGGAATTTTGTGTTTTTACATAATATTTACTATTTATTTACCTTAAGTACATTAAGATATTAATTTATTGAACTAGTTACTCTTAAAGTTATAAATTATATAGTCTAAATTTGTAATAAAAAACTCTTTTGTAATTGCTGATTTAAATATAATAAGAATTTAATTATGAAGATATATGGTAGAGAGTAGAATTTATAAAAATAGTATCTATTTAATAAAATTAAGGTATCTATAGTTTGCCACAGTAATACTAAATATATTAAAAAATTAAGTATTAAAAATCCAAGTAAAGTAATAAGTAAGATAAAAATAAATTAAAAATTCATTGACAATAATCTCCTATAGGAATATCATATGAGTATACAGTGATATGAGCGAAGAGTAATATGAATTTTATATATATTGGAGGAGTTATTTATGAAACCAAAGGTTGCTTTTATATGTGTACATAATTCTTGTAGATCTCAAATGGCAGAGGCCTTAGGGAAAAATTTTGCAAAAGATATTTTTTATTCTTATTCAGCAGGAACAGAGTTAAGACCTAATATTAATGCAGATGCGGTTAAAGTCATAAAGGATTTACATAGTATAGATATGAATGAATCTCAGCACTCAAAACTTCTTAGTGATATACCGGAGGTGGATGTTGTTATAAAAATGGGGTGTAATGTTGTTTGCCCATTTCTTCCTTCTAAATATGAGGAAGATTGGGGTCTAGAAGATCCTACTGGAAAGAGCTATGAAGAGTTTGTTAAAACGGCAAGGATAATTGAAGAAAAGATAAAAGATTTAGGAAAAAGAATAGAAAGCAATGAAATTGATTTAAGATAAGAATTTATAGGGTTTTTGATTAAAACTTATTTTATGCACTACTTAAAACCCAAGGTTTTAAAGAGTTTAAGTGCATGTATAAGTTAAAATCCAAGCTAAAAACCTTATAGAAAAATATATAGTTTAGAAATAACTAATAATCTTAAACTATATGTAAAAATAAAGACATTTTTAAAAATCACAATAGTATTAATGGTTCCAGAAGTTAATCATTAAAGGTATATGATATACGGAACTATACTTAGAAGGAGAAAGGATAATTTATGGATATATTGGAAGTTTTAAAAATTCTATCAGATACCACAAGGCTTAGAATACTTAACATATTATATGATGGAGATCTATGTGTATGTGAAATAGAATATGTACTAGAACTTACTCAATCTAATGCTTCAAGACATTTAAACAATATGAGTAAAGCTAAGGTTTTAGAGAGTTATAAGGTTAATAAATATACCTACTATAAGATAAATGAGGAAATATATAAGGATTATCCTTTTGTAAAAGAGGTAATAGGTAAGGAACTTTTAAAAAATTCTATGCTTAAAGAGGATAAGAATAAACTTGATGCATATAAAAATAGCGGGTTAAACTGTGATTGTTTAACTAAAAAGTATTAATACATATTTATCCTATGCCTATAACTGAGAATAGTCATAGGATAAGTCATTCTAAGTTTTAGCTTTATGTTAGGAATATTATTTTAAGTAACTTACATGTGAAGTTAATAATCAGTTTGATTAAGACATCACTGAATAATTATAAGAGAATTAAATGAGAAGCTTAACTTAGATTATATAAAATATTAGAGGGAGGGGAGGTTTAGTAAGATATATACTTACTAAAACAAGTTATGATTAATGAAGTTAAAGAAAAGGGAAAGGGACTAGGATTTTTTGAGAAATATTTAACCCTATGGGTAGCTATTTGTATAGTTTTAGGTATTGCAATAGGTAAATTTATGACTTTTATACCTAATACTTTATCTAAGTTTGAATATTACAATGTTTCAATACCAGTGGCCATTCTGATATGGCTTATGATTTATCCCATGATGCTTAAGATAGATTTTTCAAGTATAGTTAATGCTACTAAAAAACCGAAGGGACTTATGGTTACCTGTATAACTAACTGGCTGATTAAACCTTTTACCATGTATTTATTTGGGTATTTTTTCTTTAATATAGTCTTTAAATCTTTTATACCAGAGCCATTAGCAAAGGATTATCTTGCAGGAGCAGTGCTTTTAGGAGCGGCCCCTTGTACTGCCATGGTATTTGTATGGAGTTATCTAACTAAAGGAGATCCAGCGTATACTTTAGTTCAAGTAGCTATTAATGATCTTATAATACTAGTGGCTTTTGCCCCCATAGTAGCATTTTTACTTGGAGTTAGTGATGTATCTGTACCTTATGGAACTCTTATATTATCAACTATATTATTTGTTGTAATTCCTCTATTAGCAGGATATTTAACAAGAAATTATATGATAAAAGCTAAAGGTAAAGATTATTTCGAAAATGATTTTTTAGGGAAATTTTCTAATATAACTGTAATAGGACTTCTTTTAACCTTGGTTATAATTTTTTCATTCCAAGGAGAAATTATATTAAACAATCCACTCCATATAGTTTTAATAGCAGTACCACTTACCATACAGACATTTTTTATATTCTTCTTTGCTTATGGATGGGCCAAGTTTTTAAAACTTCCTCACAATATAGCAGCACCAGCTGGGCTTATAGGAGCTAGTAATTTCTTTGAATTGGCAGTAGCTGTTGCCATAGCTTTATTTGGATTAAATTCGGGAGCGGCCCTTGCCACAGTAGTTGGGGTTTTGGTTGAGGTGCCTGTTATGCTTACATTAGTTAAGATAGCTAATAAAACTAAAAATAAATTTTAGATATAAGAGGAGAGATATTTATGAGTAAAATGGAAATTTTTGATCCTTCAATGTGTTGTTCTACAGGAGTTTGTGGTCCAAGTGTTGATAAGAATCTATTAAGAGTGTCCACCGTTATAAATACAATTACTAAAAAAGGTGGAAATATAAAAAGATATAATCTATCTAGCGACCCTCAAGCTTTTGTGGATAATAAGGTTATAAATGAGTATTTAATGAGGGACGGAGTGGACATACTTCCAATAACTCTATTAGACGGAAAGGTAATTAAAACTAAGGAGTATTTAACAAATGAGGAGTTTTATAAAGTTCTTAATATTAAAGAAGAACCTCTGACTTTAAATTTAAATAAGGGAAAGAGCTGTTGCTGCATAGATAAGGGATGTTGTTAATAAAATATTGAATTGAGTTAGGAGGCATATATACCAAGAAGTCTTGGTGTATATGTACCTCCATATTTTTGAACTTTTTTTATCTGATGGCTAGGAACTGTAACACCTCTCACCCACTTAAAAGGTGGGGGGCATATCAGTTTAGAAAATATTTTGTTTAATTATAGAAAGAAGGGATAGCAATGTATAAAGCTTTTAATCCAGAGAATATTGAATTGACTAAATACCTTTTCTTTACAGGTAAAGGAGGAGTAGGAAAAACTTCTACAGCTTGTGCTACTGCTATAACCTTAGCGGATAAGGGACATAAAGTTCTGCTTATAAGTACAGATCCAGCTTCAAATCTTCAAGATGTATTTAATAGAAGTTTAGATAATAAAGGGGTAGCTATAAGTGAAGTTCCCGATCTAGTCGTAGCTAATCTTAATCCAGAAGAAGCTGCTAGAGAATATAGGGAATCTGTAGTTGGACCCTATAGAGGTAAACTTCCAGAGACAGTTATAAAAAATATGGAAGAACAGCTTTCAGGTTCTTGTACTGTTGAGATTGCAGCTTTTAATGAATTCTCTACATTTATAACTGACGAGAAAAACGAAAAGGAATATGATTATATAATCTTTGATACAGCACCTACAGGACACACTTTAAGGATGCTTCAGCTTCCTTCAGCTTGGAGTAATTTTATAAGTGAGAGCACCCATGGAGCTTCTTGTCTTGGACAATTAGCAGGGCTTGAAAGTAAGAAGGAAATGTATAAAAATGCTGTTAATACCTTAAGTAATAAAGATAAGACTAAGTTAATACTAGTAGCAAGACCAGAGGAAATACCTCTTAAGGAAGGAGAGAGAGCTTCCTTAGAACTTAAAGACCTAGGAGTTAATAATCAAATCCTTGTTATAAATGGAATTCTAGAAGATTATACAGAGGGAGATATTATATCAGAGGGATTATATAAAAAACAACAAAAAGCATTAGAGAGTATGCCAGAGTATCTTAAAAATATAGAAACTTTAATGATACCATTAAGATCATATAATGTTACAGGAATTGAAAATATAAGAAGAATGTTAAAGGAAGACCATATAGAAGAGAATGTAGAGGTTTTAGATAAAGAAATAATGAATGGTATTCATGATTTAATTGAGGATTTGTATACTTCTAAAAAGAAGGTCATATTCACTATGGGTAAAGGGGGAGTGGGGAAAACCACTTTAGCAGCAGCTATAGCCCGCGGTCTTTCAAACAAAGGGGTAAAAGTACATTTAACTACTACAGACCCAGCTAATCATTTAGCATTTTCTCTATATAAAAATGAGAATATAGAGGTTAGTCATATAGATGAAGAATTAGAACTTAAAAAATATAAGGAAGAGGTTTTAAGTAAAGCAAGGGAGACAATGAGCGAAAAAGATATTGACTATGTAGAAGAGGATTTAAGGTCTCCATGTACCCAAGAAATTGCAGTTTTTCGTGGGTTTTCAGAGTTAGTTGAGAAGGCAGATTCAGAGGTGGTGGTTATAGACACAGCACCAACAGGACATACGCTACTTCTTTTAGATTCTACAGAAAGCTATCATAGGGAAATTGAAAGATCTAAGGGAGAGGTACCAGAATCAGTTAGAAGACTTCTTCCAAGACTGAGAGATAAAAATGAGACAGAGGTGGTTATAGTAACTCTTCCAGAGGCAACTCCTTTCTTTGAAGCAATGAGACTTGAGGAAGATCTAAAAAGAGCTGGAATAAATAATAAGTGGTGGGTTATAAATTCTAGCTTATTTATGACGGAAACTAAAAATCCACTTCTTAAAGCTAAGGCATCTAAAGAGATTCAATGGATTAAAAGGATCAATGAACATTCTAATGGAAATACTGTGTTAATTCCTTGGAGTGAGAAAGAAGTTAAAGGATCTATGTTATTAACTGAAAGCTAGACTTATAATATACTATTATAGTAGTTAAAAGAACTGTAATTTAATTATTATTAAGTAGGTTAATAAAACTATAGTCAAAATAGTCTAATATAACTATTTCGGATATAGCTTTTTTATTATTAAATATATTTTTATATTAAGTATTTATTACAATTTTCTTAATGAAAATTTAATTATGATATAACTATGAAAAAAATATATTATAATATATAATAAGTAAGGTTATATTTTTTTCATAGTATTGTATTTTATGGAATTACTAATATTAAAAAATTATAAGTGTAGATATTTTAAAAAGTATTTAATTAATATATTTAACTATTTATCTGATGGCTACTAACTGTAATACACCTTCCTTTTAAAAGAAAAGGGATAACAGTTACTACGTCCTTAGATTAACTCATCTAGCCTTCAGGTGGTTGAAAGAACACCATCTAAAGAAAGATTCGTTCTATTTAATATTATAGATATTTGTAGTTTTAAATAAACGGTTAGATGGAAAGGAGATACACATGACAAATGTAGTAGGAATTTTAGTATCATTAGTATTTGTATTTTTAGTAATAGGATTATCTACCCTCTTTACAAAATTTAATATATTAAAGGATGAAGGTAGTCGTAAGTTTATACATATAGTAGTTTCAAATTGGTGGATAATAGCAATAATGTTTTTTGACAATCCTATTTATGCATCTATAGTACCTTTATTATTTATCATAGTAAATTATATATCTTATAAAAAGCAGGTATTTAAGGCTATGGAAAGAGATGGAGGATTAAAGGATTTAGGTACGGTTTATTATGCTATTTCACTATTTATACTTTCTCTTATAACATTTAAAGGGAGTCATACCCCGTATATAGGGCTTGTAGGAATACTGTCTATGGGATATGGAGATGGATTTGCGGCAGTAGTTGGGACAAGGTATGGAAACCATGAGTTTAAGATTCTAGGGTATAAAAAGTCTTTAGAAGGGAGCTTAACCATGTTTTTAATGTGCTCAGCTTTATCATATATAATTATGATGATTTTAGGTATTAACAATTATTTTTGGGTAAGTGTTATAATAGGATTAGTTGCTACAGCAGCTGAAATTCTAACTCCTATGGGGTTTGATAATATAACAGTTCCATTAATAACTTCAGGTTTCTTTTATTATTTAACAAAAGGATTAACTATTTGGTGGTGATTAAAAGGTGGAAACATTAATAGGTGGTGTTCTTTCAATTGCAATAGCTGGACTAGCTTTTAAGAAAAAATCTTTAGATCTAAGCGGATTTATAGGAGCTACTATCCTTGGAACATTGATATATACCTTTGGTGGTGTTTATTTTTACACTATAATGATGGTGTTTTTTATATCTTCATCTGTACTTACAAAAATTAAAGATGAAAATAAACTAGAAGATATTTATGAAAATGACAAAAAAGGAAGAAGTTACATACAAGTATTGGCCAACGGTGGAGTAGGGCTTATACTTTCATACATGTTTTATAAAACTAACAATGATATGTATTATCTTATTTATTGTATATCTTTTGCTGCATCTAATGCAGATACTTGGGCATCAGAGGTCGGTGTACTAAGCACTAGGAATCCTATCTCTTTAATAACTCTTAAAAAAGTTAAAAGAGGAGAGTCAGGAGGGGTAACTTTTCTTGGAACTTTGGCATCTTTTATGGGGTCAAGCCTCATTGCAATATTCTTTGTCATAGGATATTTAAACATAGGTAATGGAGATAAATTAGTATATTACTTTACTATTTGTATAGTTTTAGGATTCCTAGGTTCTATAATAGATAGCATACTGGGAGAAACTATTCAGGTGAAGTATAAAAGTTCTGATGATGAATTAGTTGAAGTATATTCAAGAGATTCTAATCTTAATAGAATTAAAGGGATACCAGGAGTTAATAATGATGTGATAAATCTATTAAGTAACATCATAGTTGTATTTATAGGGGCATTCATCCTATTATAATGAAAATAATATTGACCTAGAGAGGGTATAGGAATATAATTATTTTATAATTTAATAGGTCATGGAGTTCGACCTTTAATTGCTTATTTTAAAAAGCTAATGACTCCTACAAGTGTGCATGTCATATTTGTAGGAGCTTTTTTGTATTTAAAATTATTAATTAGAAAATTAAAGCGAGAAGAGGCTAGAAGATTTAATGAGCTATTAAGATTAAAGCTGAAAGTTTAGATATTAATCTAATAAAGATATAGGGTTTTTGATTCAAAACTTATCTTATGCACTGCTTAAAATCTAAGATTTTAAAGGATTTAAGTACATGTATAAGTTAAGATTTATGCTAAAAACCCCATAAAAATTTTAAAGAAACAATATAAAAACTAATTTAACGAAAATGGTTACATAAATTTAGACAAACTGTCATACGAGAATACAATGAAGGGAGAAGATTTATGAGTATATTAGTTATAGTTATTAGTTTAATTTTAATAGGGGTAATAGCTTATATTATAGGGAAAGGAGTAGAGAGAATAAAGCTACCATCCTTACTAGGAATGATGATCTTTGGAATGTTTATTGGACCTTATTTCTATAATATAATTCCAGAGGAAACATTGAATTTATCACCTATGATTAAAGATGTGACCTTAGTTACAGTACTCTTTATAGCAGGTCTTGGGATAAGTAGTGATGAAATGAAGGCTATAGGAAGACCAGCTGTGCTACTTAGTGTCATACCTGCTACCTTAGAGGGGTTTACCATAGCTATATTATCTACTATATTTTTAGGATTTGATTTTATTCAAGGAGCTATCTTAGGTTTTATAATAGCAGCAGTAAGTCCAGCTGTATTAATACCATCCATGTTAGATTTAATTGATAAAAATTTTGGTAGGGATAAATCTATACCTCAAATGCTACTAGTGGGAGCTTCGGCAGATGACACAGTAGCTATAACCTTATTTAGTACCTTTCTATCTATATATCTTGGGGGAACTAATGGAGCACAGGTGTCTTTAGGGAAAGAAATTATTTTAATACCTATTTCTATAGTTATAAGTATAGGAGTAGCATACTTAATATCAAGACTTACAAAACCTATTGTAAGTAATACTAAGGATATAAGAATTAAAGCATTATTGGTCTTTTTGGTATGCTTAGGGTTAAGAAGCATTGAGGTGAGTATTAATTTAGAAATATTTAACTCACTTTTATCTATCATGATATATGGATTTTTCTTAAGAAATACTTTAGAAAAGGATGCACTTTTAATAAAGAAGACTATGGATAAAGTTTGGGGAGGAGGGAAGGTGTTTTTATTCACTTTTGTAGGAACAGCTATAAATCCAAATCTTGTGGGAGAATATTTCCTAGTAGGATTATTAATTCTAACTTGTTCATTATTTATAAGATCTATTGGAGTTTTGATTTCACTTTTGGGAACTAACTTAAATGCTAAAGAAAGATTATTCTGTATAATAGCTTACCTTCCAAAGGCAACAGTACAGTCAGCAAAGGCAGGCATACCTCTTCAAATGGGAGTGGTTCATGGAGAAGTTATGCAGGCTATAGCAATACTTAGTGTTCTAATTACAGCACCTATAGGTGCTATAGGAATAAAGGTTGCAGCACCTAAATGTTTGAATGAATCTTATTAGGGTTAATCATAACTTTTATAAAAATTACTTTACATACTTAATATTTGAATATGCTGCAAAGCATAGTAAATTTAGGTTTATTTTAAGGTGTTATGTAGTAAATATATAAAAAATGTTAAGGTAATCTTAAAGTATTCTTAATTTAGTGTGAGATTTATACATGGAATTAATTTATAGATTATAATATTTAATATAATAATTTTCAGATACTTTAGGTTAATTAAATAAAAGCCTATGTAATGGCAAGAATAAAAGGATAAGAAGTGAAAAACTTTAAAGTAAGAGGTGATAACCTTTGAGTTATAGGGATTTGCAAGAAGATGATGAAAATAGAGAACATATTTATGGACTTACTGAAGAAGAGGTAAGGAGTAGAGTTAAAAATGGTGAGGTAAATATTCTTCCTAAAGCTCCTGCTCGTACAATGGGGGAAATTATAAGAGTGAATCTATTTACAAGATTTAATGCTATAAACTTTGTTTTAGCCATACTTGTTATAATCGCAGGATCTCCTAAAAACGCTCTTTTTGCAGGGGTTATAATAACTAATACCATAGTTGGAGTAGTTCAAGAGATACGTGCTAAGAGAACTTTGGAGAAGCTTTCAGTTTTAAATATGGCAGAGACTAAGGTTTTAAGAGAAGGAAAGGAAAAGAGCATTAATGTGGAGGAAGTTGTCCTTGATGATATTATAGTGTTAACTCCAGGAAGCGAAGTTGTAGTTGATGGAGAGGTATTACCAGGAAGTAGTTTTGAAGTGGATGAATCCATGCTTACAGGAGAAGCAGATCCAGTATTTAAGGAGGATAAATCAACACTTTTATCTGGAAGCTTTGTAGTTTCAGGTAGCGGATATGGAAGAGTAACTCATGTAGGTAAGGATACCTATGCAGCTAAGCTGTCCGATGAGGCTAGAAAGTTTAAGAAGATAAATTCAGAGCTTGCGCAAGCTGTAGACAAGATACTAAAGGTTTTAATTTGGCTTATATTTCCTATAGGGGCATTGCTTGTAATAAGTCAGATTTTTTTTACAGATAGAACTTGGCAGGAAGCTATTATTAGTGCTACTGCAGGAATTATTGGTATGGTACCGGAGGGGCTTGTTCTTCTTACTAGCCTTACATTTGTTGTTGGAGTAGTTAGACTTTCAAAATGGAACACTTTGGTCCAGGAGCTTCCAGCTACAGAGGTTCTTGCTAGGGTAGATGTCTTATGCCTTGATAAGACAGGAACTATTACAGAAGGGGCACTAAAACTACATGATATAAAACTTCTTCAGGATTATAAAGAGGAAGATATAGATAAGGTGCTTTGTGGATTAGCCCATGCATTTCCAAGTACTAATCCAACTCAACAAGCTATCCTAGATAAATATAGTGAGAAGTCAGATTTAGTAGTTAAAAGTACTATACCATTCTCCTCAGATAAAAAATGGAGTGGAGCAAAATTTAAGGAATATGGCTCCTGGGTTCTTGGAGCACCAGAGATGGTTCTGAGAGATAGATATGATAATATAAAGAATGATGTAGAAGAGGAAGCAAAGAAGGGAAGAAGAGTTTTAATCCTTGCTAAACTTGATGGGTCTTTAGAAGAAGAGCTTCCGGAGAATGTAGAAGGCATAGCCCTTTTACTTATAGAGGATATAATAAGAAAGGAAGCTCCAAGCACTCTTGAGTATTTCCATAGAGAGGGAGTTAATGTAAAGATAATATCAGGAGATAATCCAGTTACGGTAGCTGCTGTGGCAAAGAGAGCGGGGGTTAAAAATTCAGAGAATTACATAGATGCAAGAACACTGCCAGAAGATGAGAAGGGGCTGGAGAAAGTGGCTGAAAATACCACGGTGTTTGGTAGAGTTACACCTCATCAAAAGAAAGAATTAGTAAAAGCTCTTCAAAGAAAAGGTCATATAGTTGCTATGACAGGAGATGGGGTCAATGATGTTTTAGCTTTGAAGGAAGCAGATTGTGGAATATCTATGGCAAATGCCAGTGATGCTACTAAGGCCGTAGCACAGTTGGTGCTTTTAGATTCTAATTTTGCTTCCCTTCCAGAGGTAGTAGTTGAAGGTAGACGTATGATAAATAACCTTGAAAGTGTTTCAGATCTTTATTTAACAAAAACTGTTTACTCTATATTACTGTCACTTATATTCGGAGTTATTTTATTACCATATCCTATTCTTCCGATACAGCTAAGCTTAATTGGGGCTGTAGCCATAGGAATACCATCATTCTTCCTTGCTTTAGGACCAAATAAAGAGAGGGTAAAAAGCGGGTATTTGAATAGAGTACTAAGTACATCTATAACCAATGGAGTTATAATAACTGGAGCTACTATAATTATTTTTATGCTATCAAGTATACATAAGTTAACTATAATAGAGGCTCGTACTTTATCTACTATTGTAGTTGGTGGAATAAGTATAATGGTTTTAAAGAGAGTGGCACAGCCGTTAAATCTTTTGAAGACGGGACTAGTTATAGCTATGGGAGGATTATTTGCCTTAGCTTATGTATTTCCAATAGGAAGAATGATATTCTCCTTTGTTATACCTAAGGATATAATTTATATATTGATTGCTGTACTTTTAGTTTTAGTATCAGAACAATTAACCACCATTGCATTAGTTATATATGAAAGTGTAATTGATAGATTTAATAAAAAAAAACAAGAGAAAAAAGAAAAGATTAATCATTAGATTTATTGAGTATGGAATGGAGAGGTGACTTTTATATAAATATCCTTTAGGTATATATAGATATAGAATAAAAGCGTATCCTAAAAAATCAAAAATGCTAGCTCCTTAGTAAATAAGGGTTAGCATTTATTTTTTTACTTTATGCTGTAGATTATTAAGTTTGTAGTAGGCCATCTAATATAGAATATTTAAGAGTAATAATTTATAGATAAACCATATGATACTTAAAATTAAACCACTAGATAGCATTATTTAAGACATATTCAAAGGTTGAGTTTTTAAGTGGTTCATCTATATTGTAAATCTAAGGTGTCTCTATTATTAATTAGGAGGTATTCTTATTTTTAAAAATAAAGTTGAGTAAAAACTATATATGATATAAAATAATTTGTGGAGTTATAATTTTAACAATCTTAGAATATGTATGTAAGCAGCTTATTCTAAGATGAAAAAGCTATTATTTTAAACTAAAGAAAGTACCATATCTCTCATATACAGAGATTAAGGTAACTTACAAGGAGGGTTATATTTTGAGTATTAAAAGCTTTCTTAAACTGGTAGAGATACAAACCAAGGTAGCAAGTGTTATGCCTTTTATCCTTGGAACATTATATTCTGTTTACAGATATAAAGCCTTTGATTTGAAAAACTTTATACTTATGTTCCTATCATTACTTTGCTTTGATATGGCAACTACAGCCATAAATAATTACTATGATTATAAAAAGGCTACAAATATTAAGGGAAATGATTATAAAAAGAAGAACATAATAGGTAGTGATAATCTAAATTTAAATACTGTTAGATTTATAATAGTTATTTTGGTTCTAATAGCTATAGGTGCTGGAATTATATTAACATTAAATACAGATATAGTAGTTTTAATTATAGGAATGATCTCCTTCTTAGTTGGAATATTTTATACATATGGACCTATACCTCTTTCACGTATGCCTCTAGGAGAATTATTCTCAGGATTTTTCATGGGGGTTGTGATTATATTTTTATCCATATATATTCATATATATGATACTGGAATAATATATTTAGGTTACGAAAATAACATAGTCTCTATGACTGTAAATATAAAAGAAATAATATACATATTTTTAATATCTGTGCCGGCATTTATGGGTATATCAAATATTATGCTTGCCAATAACATCTGTGATGTGGAAGAAGACATAGTAAATAAGAGGTTTACTCTTCCTTATTACATAGGAAAAGAAAATGCAGTGAAGTTATTTAAATGGCTTTATTACATAGCTTATTTAGATATAGCTTTAATAGTAGCTCTTAGAGTAGCTCCTGTGGTTTTAATACTCTCTATCTTGTCTTTTAAACAGGTTAAGAAGAATATAGATATATTCTCTAAAGAGCAGATAAAGAGCAAAACCTTTATAATGGGAGTTAAGAATTTTATAATTATGACTTTATATCAAATAGTTTTAGTTGCTATTGGGATATTAATATAGTTAAAAAGCCAAGGGGGAACCTTTGGCTTTTATTATTAAGTTTAAGTAAATATACTTTAAAGAAAAGGTTATAAGAGCCAAAATAAAATGTTAAAAAATCTTCATTTTTTAATGATTTTTTATAAATTTTAAACAAGAAATTTTTTACACAATAAAATATATAAAAAGGAGATTCTATAAAAAAGTATTTTGGGGAATTTTCAGAAAAAATATTTTTTTAAAAAATTTATGCAATAAAATCAAAAATGGTTGCAAAAGCAACTGTTTAAAGTGGATAGAAATCATATAGATTAAGAATTTGTAAATAACTATTTTGCATATATGAAAGTTTTGAATTGAAAACTTGCATTTTAACATAAAAAAGGAGGTATGGAAATAAAAAACACAATGTTAAATGCTAGACAAAATGACGGTTTGATTATAAAATATTTTATGAACTAGTATTTTTTATGACAAATAATATATTTTGATGAGGTGTAGCAAAATGGATAAGAAGGACATTTTAATTTTAGGTGCCGGCTATGCTGGAGTGTGTGCAGCCAAGAAGCTAGCAAAGAAATACAAAAAAGATTCAAATGTTAACATTACATTAATTGATAAGAATCCATTCCACACACTTATGACTGAACTACATGAAGTAGCAGGAGGAAGAGTACATCCTGAATCAGTACAAGTTGATCTTGGAAAAATATTTAACAAGACAAAGGTTAATGTAGTAACAGATTACATTACAAAAGTGGACAAGGACAATAAGGTAGTTACTACTAAAAATGGACGATATAAATATGACTATTTAATCATAGGAACAGGTAGTGAACCAGCATTCTTTGGTGTACCTGGAGTTAAAGAACATGGATTTACATTATGGTCCTTTGAAGATGCTATAAGACTTAGAGCTCATATAAAAAGCACCTTTGAAAAAGCATCAAAAGAAAGAGATGAGAAGAAGAGACGTGAACTTCTTACTTTTATAGTTGCAGGGTCAGGTTTTACAGGAATAGAAATGGCTGGAGAGCTTCTAGAGTGGAAGACAAAGCTTGCAAAGGAATATAAGGTTTCAGAAAAAGAAGTAAGACTAATAGTGGTTGAAGCTCTAGGAACAATTCTTAACATGCTTGATAGAAAACAGGCAGATAAGGCTGAAAGATATATGCAAAAACATGGTGTTGAGGTGATGAAGAACTCACCAATAGTTGAGGTAACACCAAGTAGCATAAAGCTTAAGTCTGGAGAAGTTATAGAAACTGAAACATTAATTTGGACATGTGGTATACAAGCAAATCAAGAAGCAGCAGAGTATGGATTTGAAAGAGCAAGAGCTGGTAGAGTTAAGACTAATGAATATATGCAAGTAGAAGGAAATGAAGATGTTTATATAGTTGGAGACTTAACTTACTTTGAGGAAACAGAGGGAAGAGCTACTCCTCAAATAGTTGAAGCAGCTGAACAAACAGCTATAACTGCAGTTAATAACATAGTTGCAGATATAAGCTCTAAGGAAAAAGTTAAATTTAAATCAAACTACCATGGATTTATGGTATCAGTAGGTGGAAGATATTGTGTTGCAAGCTTAGGTGGAATGAAGTTATCAGGCTTCTTTGCAATGGTTATGAAGCACATGGTTAATATGTACTATCTATTTGGAATTGGTGGAGTATACACTGTATGGAGATACTTACAGCATGAGTTCTTCCATATGGAGGATAGAAGATCTATAATGGGAGAGCATCTTTCTTCCTATGGTAATAGATTATGGCTTGTACCACTTAGATTATTCTTAGGATGTATGTGGCTTATTGAAGGGTCAAAGAAATTCTTTGGAGAAGAGACCTTTAAGGCAGCCACAGAAAGTTTTAAATCATTAAAGCAGTTAACTAATGGTATAGGTAGTGATAGTTGGCTTGTTAGTGGAAATGTAAAGATGCCATTTGAGTGGCTTCAAACAGCAGCTAATACTGGAGCTAGCCAAGCGGCTGATTCAGCGGCAGCAGCTACAAATTTCCCTGAGCCAATACTTAAGGAAATGCCAGGATTCTTTAAATCTATTATGGAATTTATGATGCCAAACCCAGAAGTGGCAGTTTGGTTCCAAAGAATAGTTGTTATGACTGAGATAGGAATAGGACTATGCTTAATAGCTGGATTATTTACATGGATTGCAAGTGCAGCATCTGCATTTATGGTAGTTAACTTTATACTATCTGCAATGGCAGGATGGGAAATCCTTTGGTTCTTCTTTGCGGCTATAGCTTTAATGGGTGGAGCAGGTAGAACTTTTGGTCTTGATTACTATGTAATGCCTTGGCTTTCTAAGACCCTTGGAAAATGGTGGTATGGAGAAGAGAAAGCATTATATGGAGTAGAAAAGTAGTTCAATAGACATAATACAAATTAATATAGCTTAAAAATATAGTAAAATACTAATTAAAAAAGTAGAGGGGATTTTATCTTGAAAAATCAAAGAATACAGTTATGTATTAAATAAGATTTTAGGTAAATACTCTAGAGTATATTTTTATAAATTCAAGGTTAAGCCTGGCTTATTTTTTAAGCCAGGTAAAACTTTAAATTTTATTATTTTACATATAAAATTTAAACAAGATTAAAATAAAAAACTATAGTAAAATAAAGAATAGGATTAATGTTTATCATATGTTATAAGAGTACATAGAATATATTATAATTTAGTTATTAAGATTTAGTGATGAATTTGTGGATAAGTAGAAGCATACTAAAGTAATATGTGGATACATTATAATATTTAGAGTAGAATTTTAAATACATTTATAAAGGGTGGTACTATGAAAATCAATAAAATGTGGGATAAGTACCCGGAGCTTAAGGAAGATTTAGAAGAAATAGTTCTCTTAATGGATAAAAGTATTAAATGTAAGGATAAAAAAATAGAAGGGTCCATAAAGGAGTTAATATACTCAGGAGGAAAGCTTTTAAGACCAGGGTTTTCTATGATAGCTTCAAGGTTTGGTGAATATAATAAGGAAAAAAGTAGATCAGTGGCAGCAGCTCTTGAAATCCTTCATATGGCAACATTGGTCCATGATGATATTATAGATGATGCAGATACAAGAAGAGGAAAAGAGACCATACAATCAAAATATGGTAAGAACTATGCTGTATATATCGGAGATTATTTATTCTGTGTTTGTTTTAAGTTGCTCGCAGCCCATTCAGCATCTTTAGCTAGTATAAAAATAGACACCAAAGCTATGGAGAAGATATGTCTTGGAGAAATCAACCAAATGAATTCAAAGTTCTCTTTAGATACCTCAACTAGAAAATATTTATCAAGGATATCTGGAAAGACTGCGGAATTATTTGCCCTTAGTTTTTATAGTGGGGCATCGGAGAGTGGATGTTCTGAGAAACTAAGTAAAGTATTTTTAAATATAGGACATAATATAGGAATGGCTTTTCAAATAATTGATGATATATTAGATTATACAAGTAATGATGAAGAGCTTGGAAAACCAGCAGTTAGTGATATAAAGCAAGGTATTTTTAATCTTCCCTTAATATACGCAATAAATGAAAACAAAAAGGAGTTTAAGTTTATTGAAGGAAAAGAGTTCTTAGAGGATTCAGATGTGGAATTAATTATGAACCTTGTAGAGAAATATAAGGGTGTAGATAAAGCTAGGAATGTAGCACTAAAGTACACCAATAAGGCATTTAAGCTTATAGATAAACTTCCAGAGAATGAATATAAATATATATTGAAAGAAATTGTAGAGGGACTTCTAACTAGAACAGCTTAGAAAACTTAAGAGTAATATAAAGTCATACTTATATTTTGTAGGTATGGCTTTTGTTGTTTAATTATAATATGTATTTATATAGATAAATTACATGACAATTGAAATTAAATCCTAGCTACCATTATTTAAAACGTATCTAAAGGTTGAATTTTGAAGTAGTTTATCTATAAAAGAAATGACTTGAGGAAATAGTATCCCCAAAGTCATCTTTTTTATATAATATCTGTCTTTTTAAAGACCTGTAACTTATAAGAGAATAGTTTTACTAAAGCATAGATTTCAATATATTAATCTCCTTAGATACTTCTAAAAATTTATCATTAACTTTAAGCTTTTCTTCCTCTTCTAAAGGTTTAGATAGCTTAAAACTTAATAAAGCAATCTCACATTGATACTTTAGAATATTGTCCTTTATTTCAGAAGGACTAAGAGAGGTGTCATTTGATGAAAATTTCTTAGTTTCATCTGATTTTTTTATATATTCCTCATAGTTATAGGGGTGTAGGGTAGCCTTTAAATTCTTAATCTCAAGTATTTTAGTGGCTATCTTAGAGGTAAAATATCTATCATGGGATACAAATATTACATTGCCTTTATAATAGGTTAAGACTTTTTCTATGGCTTCTTTAGATTCAATATCCATGTAGTTAGTTATCTCATCTAATATTAAAAAATTAGAGGGGCTTAATAAAACTTTGCAAAGAGCCACTCTTGACTTTTCGCCCATACTTAAATTCTTTACATATTTAAATACATCTTCCCCTTTAAATAGGAAAGTAGCTAGAAGGTTTCTTACATCCTTTAAGGTTAAATCTCCATATAAAATATTATCTGCTATAGATTTTTCCTCATCTAAGCTATTTAAGCTTTGAGAAAAGTAAGCTATTTTTATAGAAGGATTTAAATAGACTACTCCAGAATAATCCTTAACTTCTCCTATTAAAATATTTAATAAGG
>NZ_JBFNEO010000009.1:0-27506 GCF_040797585.1 Clostridium sp. | reverse complement strand
TAAATAAGGTGGCCATTACAATTCCTATACCTATACCAAATAATATTTTTCTATCTGAAAACAAAGTTATAAACTTCTTTAATTCTTTGATAATTTTTTTATTAATTGTAATTCCCCCTTTCCAATGTTAAGCTCAGCGCAGATTTCATCCTCTGCATACCCTTCTTCTATAAGTTTTAAGACCTTCTCATTTCTATCTATAAAATGATTATCCTTAAACTTACTTATGTTTTTATCATTCCCTTTACTTTCAATTACAAGATTATCATCTTGAATAACCTTGTCTACCTTATTATAAGTATTATAATTCTTAATAATTGCTTTTAATTCATCTATTTCCTCTTGAAGCTCTAAAATAGTTTCTGCCATATCCTGTCTTATAGCTCCCATTTCTACTTCCAAGGAGGATATGTTCTCTTGTCTATTATCTAGTATATTTTTAAAACTATCATTACCTTTTTTATCGGCTCTTATAGATCTTATATTAATAGCAATTAAAACTATTCCTATTATTAATAATAAAAAGGGCATAAATTCATCTCCTATTCATATTTCAGCTTTTTTATAGCCTTTCTTAAGTTTATAATTGCTCTTGAATGTATTTGACAAACTCTTGATTCAGAAACCTCTAGTATCTTTCCTATATCTTTAAGTGTTAATTCTTCATAATAATATAGAGATAAAACAAGCTTGTCTTTTTCATTTAAGAGATCTATACCCTCTGCTAATATTTCTAGCTGCTCTTTCTCTTCATAGGATTTCTCAGGACTTGGACTATTTTTATCCTCAATGGTAGAAATTAAACTCACATCATCTTCTTCTGAAAATATTAGGTCCTCCAAGGATGATATAGAAATATAATTTATATACTGGCCTATGTCACTTACATCTTTAATTGATACCCCTAGTGCTTTAGCAATTTCCTCCATAGTAGGTTCTCTCATTAATGAATTTTGGAGCCTCTCTACTGCTTCATTATATCTATTCAGCTTGTCCATAGCTCCCTTTGAAATAGGACTTATTTTTCTTATTTCGTCAATCATAGATCCTCTAATTCTTATGGAGGCATAGGTTGAAAATTTCATCCCCTTCTCTTTATCATACTTATTCAAGGCGTCCATAAGTCCTAACATTCCATAACCTACTAAGTCTTCAAATTCTATATATTTAGTTTTTCCAACTATTACCCTTGATGCTATATATTTAACTAAGGGTATGTATTTTTTTATTACCTGTTCCCTTATATCTAAAGCACTAACAGTAGACAAAGTTACTCCTCCTTTAAATCTGATTTCCTTTGTTTTCTCATTATATTAAAAACATATTGTATGATTCTTTCTCTTAGCATGTTGCTTAAGTCATAAAATCCTACTCCATATATGTATCTTCCATCTTCATCTTTATCTATTCTTACAATTCTTCCATTTATCTTATCTTCAATTCCTGAATTGTTTATAATAAGTTTTATGGTGTCTTTCATCTTAAGCTTCTCACTTGACTTAAACTTTAATCCTCCACCACTTAAATCAAGCATTAATGCTTTGTTAAAGGTTTCCCCTTCATCATTTTTACAAAGGGCATATTCTATATATTCTATAGTAGATACTCTTACATAGTTTCTTCTTTGAATTCTTTTATATGTCTTAGGATGATTTATAAATATTTGATGAACCTCTCCATCTTTTGTTCGTCCAACAACCTCTGTATCAAAATGATATAAAGATAATGGTTCATAGTAAACCACCTCAATTTTATCTCCCTTACCTAAAGGAAGATACTCTCCACCTATCATTGGCATTCCTATTACAATATAATCTTTTTTTACATCCTGTACGTCGCTTTTAAAGACCTTTTCATTCCAATATAAATCAAGTTTTCCATTAATAATTAAATTTAATCCCATTAACTATCCACCCCATATCTATTATGAAAAAATATTAAAAATCTTTTTAAAAACTTCTTTAAATCCACTGCCACTTGCCTTTTCTTTATTTCCATTATTTAATATAGTGTTAGCTATATCCTTAACATTTAAGGAAGCATGACAGTTTGGATACTTTATAACGAAGGGTTTTTGGTCTCTAACTGACATCATAACCCTTCTATCCTCCCATATAAATCCTAAAAGTCTAACATTAATATTTAAAAATCTATTTACAGCCCCTTGAAATCTTCTAAAAGTTAAAGTTCCCTCTTCCTCATCCATTACTCTATTTACAATTAAATTTACCTCATTCTTTATCTTAAAATGGTTTATAGCTTTCATTAAACTATAAGCATCTGTAAGAGATGTAGGTTCTGGATTTGTAATTACAATGGTATCATCTGATGCTGCAATAAAAGCTAGAACACTTCTATTTATTCCTGCACCAGTGTCCATAAGTATAAAATCTAAATCCTCTAGGGACTCTAATTTATCTAAAAATCTTTTTCTCTCTTCCTCTTTTAAATCTTCTACATTATTAAGTCCAGATCCTCCTGGCAGAAGTTTAACTCCGTAGGGCCCTTCTATAATAACTTCATTTATTTCCTTATTATTTAAAATAACATCAAAAACATTATATCTTGTAGTACATCCCATTAAAATATCATCATTTCCCATGCCTATATCAGCATCAAACACCATAACTCTCTTTCCCATAAGCTTAAGACTTATGGCTAGATTTACAACTAAGTTACTTTTCCCAACTCCTCCTTTGCCGGAGGTTATTGTTATTATCCTTGGTTTTTTTCTCTCTTCATTGCCACTGGCAAGCTGCCTAAGTCTTTCTGCCTGATCTAACATATACTCTCTTCTCCTAGTATAAGTTTTATTATCTCTTCCTTATCCGGTACCTTTATATCATCTGGTACACTTTGTCCAGTAGTTATATAAGAAATTGGTTTCCTTCCATTATGCGTTATATTAACTAAGGCTCCATAGGATGAAGTTTCATCTAACTTAGTTACAATTATGCTAGAGTAGTCTAAGGTTTCATAGCCTTTTAAGATGGTTTCTACATCCTTGTTCTTTGTTATAGCACTTATTACAAGGAAAACCTCCTTACTCTCTATCTTATCTATAAAAGATCTAAGTTCTGATATCTGCATTAAATTTTTACTACTTCTACCTGTGGTATCAACTAAAATAACATCACAATCTTTCATATAATCTAAGGCCTCATTTATCTCCTTGGGATTCATTACTACCTTAAAAGGAATGTTTATTATTTCAGCATAAGTTTTTAATTGATCTACAGCTCCTATTCTATAGGTATCTATGGTTATTAATCCTACTTTTTTCTTATCTATTAAGGAAAGCTTTCCTGCAAGCTTTGCTATGGTAGTAGTTTTTCCAACCCCTGTAGGACCAACTAAAACTAGAACTCCATCTCTAATCTCATTTTTTATGTAGATTGAATTATTTAGTCCTTGTCTTAATACTATCTTTCCTTCCTCTAACTCCATAGGACCTTTGAAGAAATTATGATATAAATCCTTATTTATATCTAGGTCCTCCATATATGATAGTAAGGCTTCCTTTAACTTCTCATCCTTATTTTTTTCTTTTCCCATATCCTGAGATAGGGAAGCTATTAAAGTTTTCATTTCTTTAACTTCATCTAAAACTTGTTTATTCTCTAGAGAATTCATTGAACTTCTATTACTATAACTTTCGTTAATTTCTCCAGCCGTTTCTCTTTCTTTATTTTTATTATTTTCAATATTATACTCAGCCATGGCCATAGCTCTTCTAAGATTATCTATGGCCTCTTTTGGTGCCTCTTCTTCTCTTTCATTATCTACACAAGCTGTAACTTCAAAAACCTTCTTTGAGAAAATTCCTCTGATTCCCTTTCTTCTAACCTTTCTTTGACTAAGTATAAGGGCATCTTGTCCAAGTTCTTGTTTTATTTTAGTTATGGCTTCATTCATATTTTTTGTAATAAACTTTTTAATAATCATATTATAAAGAAACCACTCCTTCAGTCCTTATTTCTACATCATTTGGTATCTCATTTAAAGATAGAACTATAACGTGAGGATATACCATTTCTATAAGCTTTTTAAAAGCTGGTCTTATTTTAGGTGAAACAAGAATAACTGGTATATTATCATTAAAGTAAACTGTATCTAATACATATCTTATTCCATTTAATATTTGAGATGTAGTATCTGGATCTACTGCTGGGAATGTTCCTTGTGGAGACTTTTGAAGGTTTCCTCCTACAATACCCTCAATCTTTGGATTAAGAGTTGCAACTACAATAGCACCCTCTTCATTTATAATTCCATTACATATGGTTCTTGCAAGGGAGAATCTAACATATTCTGTTAAAAGCTCTATATCCTTAGTATTCCTTGAGTTATCAGCTAGTGACTCAAGAATAGTTACCATATCCTTTATAGGTACCTTTTCTCTTAAGAGACTTTGAAGAACCTTCTGTACCTCTCCTATAGTCATAAGATCTGGTATAAGTTCCTCCACCACTGCACTATACTTCTCTTTAAGAGAATCTATAATAACCTTAACCTCTTGTCTTCCAAGAAGCTCATAGCAATGAAGTTTTATAGTTTCCGTAAGATGAGTGACCATAACAGTGGTTGGATCCACCACAGTATATCCCTTAATTTCAGCTTCTTCTCTTTGATCATGGTTAATCCATAAGGCTGGAAGTCCAAAGGTTGGCTCTATGGTCTTAATACCTTCCATGGATAGCTCATCTCCACCAGGGTCCATAGAAAGAAGCATATTTGCCATAAGTTCTCCCCTCGCTACCATGGTTCCTCTAATTTTTATTAAGTACTCATTATTTTTAAGCTGAAGATTATCTCTTATTCTTATAGGTTGTACAACTATTCCCATTTCAATAGCACATTGTCTTCTTACAGAAGCTATTCTTTGAAGTAAATCTCCTCCACTACTATCATCTGCAAGAGGTATAAGTCCATATCCAATCTCTACTTCCATAGGTTCAACTTGAATTAGATTCATAACATTTTCTGGCTCTCTTGTTTCTGTCTCTATTATCTCCGCTTCTTCTCTCTCTATTTCCTCTATAAGCTCTTTCTTTTGATTGGTATATAAAGTATATGCAAAATATCCAAGAACTATAGATAATGTAAGAAAAGCAGCTGTTGGAAGTCCTGGAATAATAGCTAAAGTAAATAGAACCGCAGAAGCTATGGCAAATACCACAGGAAAAGTTGAAAGCTGTTTAGTTAAAACATTTCCAAGATTTTCATTACTTCCTGATCTTGTAACAAGTATACCTGATGCTGTTGATATAAGCAAAGCTGGTATCTGACCTACAAGACCATCTCCTACTGTAAGTCTTACAAAGGTGGTGGCTGCCATATTTACATCCATATCAAACATCACAACCCCTATTATTATTCCACCGATAATATTAATAAGAGTTATTACTATACCTGCTATGGCGTCTCCCTTTACAAACTTTGATGCTCCATCCATGGCTCCATAAAAATCTGCCTCTAACTGAAGCTTCGTTCTTCTTTCCTTAGCCTGGAGCTCATCTATAAGACCTGCATTTAAGTCTGCATCTATACTCATTTGTTTTCCTGGCATAGCATCTAATGTAAATCTTGCTGAAACTTCAGATACTCTACCAGCACCATTAGTTATAACTATAAATTGTATAATAACTATTATTAAGAATATTATAATTCCAACTATGTAATTATTTCCAACTACGAAACTTCCAAAAGCTTCTATAACTTCTCCTGCATATCTCTCCGATAAAATAAGTCTTGTGGAAGATATATTAAGTCCCAATCTAAAAAGAGTGGTAATTAATAATAACGTCGGAAACACTGAAAATTGAAGCACTTCTGTTGTAAACATGGTAATTAATATTATAATAACAGATATTGTTATATTAACAGCCAAAAGTATATCTAATACAAGGGTTGGCATAGGTATTATAATCATCAGTACTATGCCTATAATAGAAAATGCTATTAAAATATCGTGCCTTCCTTTTAATAGACTGTTACCCTTTTTTCCTTCTAATAACAACCAAATCACCCTTTAGTCTTAAATTTTTAGTACTTTTATTTCTTTTTCTTTAACTTGTAAACCACAGCTAGTACCTCCGCCACAGCCACATACATATCCTCTGGTATTTCCTTATCTATATCTACCTTTTCATAAATAAGTCTTGCAAGAGGTTTATTCTCTAAAATAGGCACATTACTTTCCTTTGCCTTTTCCTTTATTTTAAGAGCTATATTATCTTTTCCCTTTGCTATAACCTTTGGTGCGCTTTCTCCTCCTTCTTCATATTTTAATGCCACTGCCAAATGAGTTGGATTTGTTACAATTACTGTAGCATCCGGTATAGCTTGCATCATTCTCTTTGATACCATTTCTCTTTGTTTTTGTCTTATTCTAGACTTAATTTGTGGATCTCCCTCTGACTGCTTATATTCATCCTTTATCTCTTGTTTTGTCATCTTCATTTCTTTCTTATAACTAAATTTCTGATAAACAAAATCTACAACAGCTATTACTATACCCACTAGAGTTACTCTAAAAAATATAGAAATTACAAGATTCATAAGTATTGGAAGTATCCCATTTATATTTATATTAATGGTATCTAATATAAATACATAGTTACTCTTTACAAAGTCATAGCCTACATATCCCACAATTATTATTACCACTAAATTTTTAGATAGTTCTACAAAACTTTTTAAAGAGAACATCCTCTTAAATCCATTTAATGGATTTAGCTTAGATAAAGAAGGCTTTAATCCCTCAGAGGTTAACATAAATCCTGTTTGTATGAAATGCGAAAAAACTCCCATAACCATAATAGGCACAGCTATTGGAAGATATATCTTCATAAAATCCCAAATAGCCTTTAAGAAATTTTTTCTAACTGAAAGGTAGTCAATCTCTCCATTAAATCCATTACTTAAAAAGAAGACTAAGCTCTCACTAAACTCCTGAAATACATAGGACCCAAGAACTACTAAAAGAAGAGTTGAGGTCATAAGGGTAAGGGCAAGGCCTACCTCTTTACTTTTTGCCATTTCTCCTTTTTTTCTAGCATCACTTAGCTTTTTAGGAGTGGCTTCCTCTGTCTTTTCATCTGAAAAAATAAATACTAATGGAACAAATTTATAAATCTCATTTATAATATTTGGAATCCCATCTATTGCATGCTCCATAGCCCTTATTATCATGGGAAGAGCAAAGGTAAAGGCTGTAAGCCCAACTAAGATCTTAACTGGCAGCCCCAATATCATTACATTAAGCTGTGGAACTGTTCTTGATACAAGTCCCATAGTTAAGTCTGTTATTATTATTATCAATACTATTGGTATTGCTATTTTCAAACCTATAACAAAATATTCTATAAAGCTTTCAGCTACAGTCATTATGGTGTCTGAAAATACTATAGACTTCCCAAGACTTACTACCTGAAAGCTATCCATTAATGCTCTAAGCAATATGTGATGTCCATCTACTATAAAGAATATCACTATACTTGAGAAGAACATAAGTCTTTCCACTAAGGTGGAAGATTTTTTACTATTTGGATCATATGCTGATAACATAGAAAGACCTATCTGAAAGTCTATAAATGCCCCCGCCATACTTATAGCATTAAAGGCAAGGGAGGTAACAAAGCCTAAGAATAAGCCCGTCATGGTCTCATTTAAGGCAAGGGTCATAACCCCATACCATCCAGTAAGATCTGAGACTGCAGAATAATCTATCCCTGGTAGTATCATATATGATATTAAAAGACTTAAGGCCACCTTAAGTATATTGGGTGTACCATTTGGAAAGAAAGCTGGCATTGTTATTAAAAATGTTAGTAATCTTATAGATACGAAAAATATTCCTAAAAAATATATGGCCAATGCCTTCTCCCCCTAATTAACTATGTTAGATATTAGTGTAAAAATTCTCTCTGTGAATGCTATTAAATTTCTTAGCATCCAACTACCACTTATTATCCCAACCAATGCTATAGCTATAAGCTTTGGTACAAAGGTTAATGTCTGTTCTTGAATTTGGGTAGTAGCTTGAATAATACTTATTAAAAGTCCTATAACTATTGCTGATATTAATATAGGAGCTGATATTAAAAGCCCTGTATATATAGCATCCTTTATAACTCCTATAACCATACTTTCACTCATAGCCTATCTCCTATCCCGCAAAACTTAATATCATTGATTTAACTAAAAGGTACCATCCATCTACCATTACAAATAATAATAATTTAAAGGGTAATGATACCATAACCGGTGGAAGCATAAACATTCCCATAGACATTAAAACACTTGCCACAACTAAATCAATAATTAAGAATGGTATGTATAATAAAAATCCAATTTGAAAGGCTGTTTTAAGTTCACTTATTGCAAAGGCTGGTACAACTACATATAGTGGCACGTCCTCTTTAGTAGCTTCCTCAATATTTGCAGCCTCTAAGAATAATTTTAAGTCCTTTTGTCTTGTTTGACTTAACATAAACTCTCTAATAGGTTTTGATCCTTCTTTAACTGCTACATCCTGGGTAATAGTCCCCTCCATATAAGGCTTTAGTGCTTTATCATTAATCTCATTATACACTGGGGCCATTATAAATAGGGTTAGAAATAAAGCTAGTCCTATAAGAATCTGGTTTGGTATAGACTGCTGTGCTCCTAAGGCTCCCTTTAAAAATGAGAATACTACAGCTATTCTTGTAAAGCTAGTCATCATTATAATAAAGGAAGGTAGAAGGGTAAGTATTGTTAATAAAATAAGTATTTTTATATTGTCTACAAATTCTTTTGGAGAGCCTGTGTCATCTACTGTTATATTAACCCTTGGAATATCCAAACCAGCTGGAGATGCTTTAGCTACTGTGGTTACCCCACATATAAATACAAAGATAGTCATTAGTATTATTAATGCTCTTTTTTTATTTATCATTGTCTGCTCTTCCTTTTATCTTTAATTTATCCTCTATTAGCTTAACTAAATGGACATTCTTAATGGCTTCTAAATTTTTTTCCTTGCTCTCTTCAATTTTTTTTAATTCTTCCTTTGAAAGCTCCTTTATAATCTTAACTTCTCTTTGAGTCACAGATAAAACATAGGCTTCTTCTCCTATCTTAACTACAGATAAGGAGGCCTCTTTTGAAAGAGAAGTTCTATCTAATACCTTTAAGAACTTATTATTCTGTAATGCTTTAAGTCTACCTTCCCCAAGCCTTAGGGTTAAAAAAAGTAATAATATTATAAAGCTTAGGGAAAATAAAACCTTTAATATCTCAAATGTATAATTCATACTCTTACCTATTGAATTAAGAAGTCTGTGAAATAAACATTAGTAAGCTTCCCTTTATCAAGGACTGGGTTTAACTTATCAAGGATTTCTTTCTTTAATGCTTCTTCTCCCTCTGGAGTTAAATCCTTTGATGTCTTTCCTCTTAATATAGTTATAGTCAAGTCCCTAAGAACATGGCTCTTAGTTGCAAATTCCGCTTCTAAGTCTTTATTAGTGGAATCATATCCAAGAACAGGCTTTACCTTTATATATCTTCTTCCACCTTCATCAGCTAAATTTACAATCATTTCATTTAATTCAAATTTACCTTCTTCTATCTTAGTATTTTGGGTTGCTCCAGCGTTTAATTCTTTCATCTTAAACCACATGAAACCTCCTCCACCTATTATTATTAGAAGTAATACAGCTATTATTATTATCCCGATTTTACTTTTTTTCTTTTCAGTACTTACCTCACTCATTACTTTTCCTTCTCCTTTTCTGATACCACTAGTAATATATTAACCCTTCTATTCTTTGCTCTATTCTCATCGCTATCATTAGGAGCAATAGGCTTATATTCTCCATAAGCAGAAGCTGTAAATCTTTCTGGATTTAATCCCTTGCCTTCAATAAAATACCTAACTACGCTTACAGCTCTAGCGGTGGATAGCTCCCAATTGCTCTTAAATATATAATTATTTATAGGTACATTATCTGTATGTCCTTCCACAATTACTGGATTATCAAGGCTATTTATAAGACTACTTAACTGTGAAAGTATAGGGATACTTTCCTCTTTAAGTTCAGCATTTCCTGATTCAAAGAGTATACTATCCTTCATTTGAAGTATAATTCCTCTTTCGTCCTCTTTAATCTGAAGAGAGGCATCTAACTGATTCTCATCTATAAATGTCTTAACCTGCTCATATAATTCATATGCCTCTCCATCTATACTACTTGGATCTACATCTGCTTCTAAGTTAGAATCTACTGTTACTCCAGTACCTTCTACTATGGTTTGCCCCGGCTGCCCTGTAAACATAGATTGAAAAGCCTGTGATATACTTTGAAGCTTTTGATTATCCACTGTGGAAAATGTGTATAGCAATATGAAAAAGGTTAGTAAAAGGGTAACCGTATCTGAATAGGTAAGAATCCATTCATCAATACCTTGTCCATTATCACCACTTCCCCTTTTCTTTCTAGCCATTTGCTGTCACACCCTCTTCCGTTGGATTTGAAGCATGGTAGCTAGTCTTCTCTTTTGGTGAAAGATAGCATATAAGTTTTTCTTCTATTATTCTTGGGTTAACTCCTGACTGTATTGAAAGAATTCCCTCTAGTATCATTTCCTTTACAGCTACTTCCTTATTACTTTTAATTTGAAGCTTTGCTGCCATAGGGTTAAAAAGCATATTAGCAAGAAAGGCTCCATAGAAGGTTGTTATAAGAGCAACTGCCATACCTGATGCTATTTTTGAAGGATCCTCTAGATTTACAAGCATCTGAATTAATCCTATTAATGTACCTATCATACCAAAGGCTGGTGCATAGGCTCCCCATGCCTTTACCATTGAATATCCTGTACTGTGACGTGCTTCCATCTCTGTTATCTCTAGTTCTAATATCTCTCTTATATTTTCTGGTTCCACTCCATCTATAACCATTTGAAGTCCCTTTTTAAAATAAGAGTCCTCCACTGAATTTGTTTCATCCTCAAGGGAAAGTAATCCCTCTCTTCTAGCTTTTCTTGATAGAACTATAAACTTACTTATTATTTCATTCTTTGAAAAAGTAGTTTCTGTAAAGCTTTGTGCCATAATTTTAAATACATTTTTAAATTCATCCATTGGATAGTTTATCATTAATGCTGCAAAGGAACCAAATATGGTTATAAGAACAGATCCAAAATCCCAGAAACTCATTATGCTTCCACCAACAAGTATTCCATATAAAACCACTGTAATACCGAAAACCAATCCTATCACAGTCGTTAAATCAAGCTTCTTCATTACTCTGCCCCCTGTCCCTTAAAGTAAAACATTTTATTTTTATATTCTATTGCCCTCTTTATAACTTCATTTGGAGTCTCCATAACTATGTACTTTTTTCCATTGGTTAAGGTAATTAAAGTTTCAGGGACACTTTCTATTTTTTCAATATGATCACAATTTAATATAAAATCTTTGCCTGTCATGGCCCTTACTGTTATCATGTTCATCCCACCTTATTTATATAGGACGGGTAGAAATTTCTACCCTATCCTAATTTAAAATAATTATCTCTTTAAGTTAATTATATCTTGAAGTATTTCATCCCCTGAAGAAATCATCTTACCACTAGCCTGGAAGGCTCTTGTGGTAACTATCATATCTGTAAACTGTTCTGCTAGGTCCACATTAGACATTTCAAGCATTCCCTGAAGCATATCACCATATCCACTTGAATTATCATTAGTACCTGCTCCAATTCCTGATTTCACCACTGGTTCCCCTGAGTTTGGTGAGTTTCTATAAAGGTTACCTCCCATTTTCTCAAGACCTGCTGGATTTCTAAAGGATGACATAGCTACCTGTCCAAGAACAGTTATCTTTCCTCCTTCACAAACTCCCTTAATAACCCCTGTCTTATCTATGGAGAAGGATATTATTCTAAGTTCATCAGCACCATCTTTAATTTTTTCAGGAATTCTAAGAGTTTTTAAACTAGTTTCATCTGCTTTTAGGTTCTTAGAATCTGCATCTACAAAATTTATATTATCAGTTCCAATAGAATTGGTTCCTCCATTATCACTTATTCCATATCCTAACACCCTATATCCATCTGAAGTTACTAAGTTTCCCTCATGGTCTGTTCCAAAGGATCCATCCCTCGTGAACATTACATCTCGTCCATTAGTATCTCCCAATTCATGTCTATTGTCTGGATCATTTTTTATATTAATAACTCCATTTGTTGATACAGTTTCTCCTCTAGCCACCATAAAGTATCCTTCTCCATCAACTGCTAGATCTAGATTTCTACCCGTTGGCTGCATCATACCTTGAGTCATTAAGGTATCTATTCCAGCTAATTGAACTCCAAGTCCTACCTGTCTTGGGTTTACCCCTCCAAGGTTTAAGCTTGGTGCCATAGCACGACCTGCATTTTGGCTTAGAACATCTTGGAATCTTGTTCTTTGTGATTTGAAAGCAGTGGTTCCAACGTTGGCTATGTTATTACCTACCACATCCAATTTAGTTTGGTTAACCTTCATACCACTTATACCTGAATACATCGATCTTAACATAAAATTCTCCTCCTAAATTTATTTTGCCCTGTATCTATCCTTCAACAGAGCTTGGCCTCCTGTTACTCAGGTCCAGCCTATAAAATAATTACGCTATCTATGTTAGTAAAGACATTGTCCTTTGCCCTTTCCTTATCCACAGCTGTTATTATAGTTCTATTTTCTACAGATGCTATAAAGGCTGTATCCTTATATATAAAGACTGAATCCTTACATCCCTTTTTTTCAGCTTTATTAAAGGCTTCCTTAAGCTTTAGGTTGTCTTCTCTAGTAAGATTTAATCCTCTCATCCTATCCATAGCATGAGCAGAAATTTTAAAATCTTCACTTATCTTTTCATTAAATATGTCTTTAAAGGATTTACTTTTAAGACTCTCTCTTCTTTCTGGAAGCTTATTACTAGTATCCTCTGGAAATACTGGAGCAGAATACACTCTTCCATTTATAATTCTAGAAGTCATATTAGTTCTCTAATATCTTTGTTACAGAATTATATGGATACTTTTTAATTTCTCCATTTTCAAGTCTTACTGTTATATTGATTCCACCATTCTCCTTAATAACACCTGTAACTACTCCTGTTACTATAACCTTATTATCCTCTGGATTTTCTGGCTCTTCTGTTTCCTCAATCTCTTCTGATTCACCATTCTTAGGCTTCTCTACCTTACCTTCTCCATCTATTTCAGGAGTCTTTCCATCCTCTTTCTCTTCATAGGTTTCTATCTCAACTTTTTTTCCTATCATAGAAGACGCTTGAAGGAGAGCCATATTTACATTTATACTATCCATGTTATAATCAGGTACATCTATTATAGTAGTTACATCATCTAATGCCACATCTATAACTTCTATCTTCCCATTATTATTAATCTCAACCCCTAGAACTACTTCTCCATCTACTACCTCTGATAATCTTACTATACCAGTTACAGGCTTACCTGAATCATCTACTAACTTTAATCCTACCCCTTTACCTATTAGAGCATTTCCTGAAAGACTAGTAACAGTATTGTTTAAATTCATCATTTGCTCCATAGATGCAAACTGAGCCATCTGAGCCACTAAAGCTGAGGAGTCTTGTCCACCTGAAGTAGGGTCCTGATACTTAAGTTGAGCTGATAATATTTTAAGAAAGGAGTTCTTATCCATTTCCTCTCCTTTTTTCACGATTCTAGTTCCTCTATCTGTAGCCCTAGACTCTTCATCATTGTTAACCTTATACCCTATGTTAGACTTCTTTTTATCTCCTACCCTATTATAAGTAGGGATTTTCCCATTTATCTCACTCACTATATCACCTTCTAAACTAACATATTTATATTATTATCCTTATATATATCCTCTTCTAAATCTTCTTCCTTAATATCATCTAAGGTCATATCTCCTGAATTAAATCCATTTCCCTGTCTATACTCTCTCTGATTTCCATCCTTTCCTTGGAATTCTCCATAGGTAGTGGCATCACTAAAGTATATATCTACTGATATATCTTGAACCTTAAACTCTTGAGATATAAGACTCTCCTTTATCTGACTTAAGTTAGAATTTAAAAGATTATAGGTATCCTTATGAGTTGCCATTATCTTGGCTCTCATAATATTTCCTTCCATAGATAGTTTTATAATAACTTCCCCTAATTCCTTTGGTTTTACTTTTAAGGTAAGCTCCTTAATATCGTTCATTTCCATATATTTAATACTTTTAACCACATCCTTAGTAAATGTAGCACTATTAATATTCATTTCCTTGGAAATAGGAGATATATTTTCTCCTTCAGATATACTTACAGGATTAATATTACCTAAAGGTATGACTTCCTTATCACTTAATGGCTTACTGGTTTCATTATCCCCAAAGGACTGAGTTCCACTATTCTTACTAGCTTCAGCATCTCCAATTAAGGACTTTAAAAATCTCTCTTCCTTAGTTAAAGTCTCTTGATTTTTATTAGAATCCGTATTTAATGGTTTATAAGTTTCTAAAGAATCGGCATTATCTAAAGACTCTTCTACCTTTCCTTCTTCATAGAATAAACTTTTAATTTCCTCTAAGGATTTCTTAGTAAAATTTTTAGAATCCTGAAGTTTTTCCGTTGTATTAGGATTTAATATATTAAGTCCTTCTAGTTCCTTAGATAAACCTTCAATAACATGTAGAGGAATCTCCTTATTTCCTAGGGCTTCCTTTAGAGTGGACATTAGGTTAGCTAGTTTTTCTATGCCTTCACTTGGCATATTTTTAATACCTATTATAGCTTCATTTAGAGCATTTATCTTTTCCTCTAAACTTAAACCTTCATTCAGCTTTAAGTTTACTGAATTTTCAACTCCTAAGAACGCTAAAATTTCTTCAAGTATACTAAGTAGATCTAAATCTTTAGACTCTTCATTTAGAGGCTCTAAGTTTTCATCTAAAACTTCTATTTTCTCATCTACTGCCTCTAACTTTTCATCACTATTATTAACCTTAGTTTCTACTCTAGGTTTCCCTGTATCCTTTACTTCCTTCATTTCCTTAGGACCTTCACTTGGTTTTTCCTTCCCCTTTAAGGAAGCATCTAGTGTGTTTCTAAAATCTAGAGATTTTGAATAGTTATTACTACTTCCTAACTTTTCTTTAGGATAATCTCTTTTAGCCACTTCTTGAACCTTAATATTCATATTATTCATTTTCTCACCTCCTTTCATGGGTTCTTATATAACTATAAAGAGCTAATTCATCTATAAAATTCTGCTCTTTCTTCTCTTCATTTCTTATAAATTCTTTTTCCTTCTTCTCTTTTAAAATCTCCACAGTTTTTCTCTCTATCTGGCTTTCAATAAGTTCTCCTCTTTTTTCTAGAAGAACCTCTTCCTTCTCTTTAAGAATCTCTTCTGTATCCTCAATCTTAAAAGACAACACATTTAAATAATTATTTCTTATCTTCTGCTCTATTAATGTCTCTTCTCTTTTTAATACATTGTATTTAGAGTATTGCATATTTAATGTGTTAAGGTTATCCTCTACCTTTCTTTTCTCTCTCTCTGCCACTTGGAAGCCTATCTTACATTGCTCTTCCTTATCTACTCTTATATCTAAAAGTTTCTGAAGTCTAAATTTAAATCCTTTCAAGTATGCCCCTCCTTACCTAAACATAGCATTTATATTCTCTAGGGTACTATTAAAGGAGGAGTTTTCATTAACACCTTGCCTTAAAAATCTATTAATAACATCTATATATTCTATAGCCATATCAATTTTTTTACTTGATCCCTTAGAATAAGCCCCAAGATTTATAATATCCTCTGAGTCTCTATAGGTTGAAAGGAGATCTCTTGCAAAGGATGCAACTTCCTTATGCTCCTTTTCTGCAATATCTGGCATAAGTCTTGATACACTATTTAAAATATCTATAGCTGGATAATGATTCTTATGAGCCAGATCTCTGGATAAAACAATGTGTCCATCTAATATTCCACGGACAGCATCTGCTATAGGTTCATTAAAGTCATCTCCATCTACAAGGACTGTATAAAATGCTGTTATAGATCCCTTATCAGACATACCTGATCTTTCAAGAAGTCTTGGGAGCATGGCAAAAACTGAAGGGGTATAGCCTTTAGTTGCAGGAGGTTCTCCTATAGCAAGCCCAACTTCTCTTTGAGCCATGGCAAATCTAGTAACAGAGTCCATCATAAGTATTACTTTTTTCCCTTGATCTCTAAAGTATTCTGCTATAGCCGTAGCTGTAAAAGCCCCTTTAAGTCTTACAAGAGCCGGTCTATCAGACGTAGCACATACCACCACTGATTTTCTAAGACCTTCCTCTCCAAGATCCCTTTCTATGAAATCAAGAACCTCACGTCCTCTCTCCCCTATAAGGGCAATTACATTCACATCAGCCTCTGCATATTTAGCTATCATCCCTAGGGTAGTACTTTTTCCTACTCCACTTCCTGCAAATATTCCAACCCTCTGACCTTCTCCACAGGTTAAAAATCCATCTATGGCTCTTACTCCTGTGGGAAGTACTTCCTTTATTCTTCTTCTCTTTAAAGGATCTGGTGGGTCTTTATCTAACTCATATACCATCCCTTTTTTATTTTCTTCCCCTTTAAGTGGATTTCCAAGACCATCTAAAATACTTCCAAGTAGATCATCACTACACTTCACATGGAGCTGTCTTCCAGTAGGTACTACAATGCATCCTGGAGCAATCCCTATGAGTTCCCCAAGAGGCATTAGTATTACATCATCGTCCTTAAATCCAACAGTTTCACATAAAATTTCATTGTTTTTATTGTTGTATATAGTACATATCTCTCCAACAAAGGATTTTATTCCTTCCACTTCTACTGTAAGTCCTATTACTTTTTTTACTTTTCCTTGGCTATAATATAAAGAAGTTTTAGAAATCCTCTCCTTTATCCCTTGAAAATCTATGTCCATTAACTAAAACAACTCCTTTTTAATTTCCTCTAAAGCCTGATCTATTGAAGATTCAATTTTGCCATTATCCTTTTCTATAATAACGCTACCTTCCTCAAGACTATTATCCTTAACTACAAAAATTTCTCCCTTAGAAAGTCCTAAAACTTCTTTCATATTTAAGACCTTCTCTTTTATATTTTCTACATAGTCTTCTCTACATCTTATAATGTAGGAGCTAGCCTTTGATGACTCCTGAATCATTTTTAATATTGTTTCATCTAAAGAGTCTGGTTTTTTAATCTCTGTATTAAGAACCTTAGATGCTATATATAGAGATAAATCTAAAATTTCTTCCTTCTTCTCTTTTAGATAATTTTCATACTCCTCTTTTGCACTAAGTAGCATGTTATTAGCATTATCTATAATAAGGTTACTTTCTTCCTTAGCTTTTACAATAGTTTCCTCGTAAGCTTTTTTTAAACCTTCTTCTTTTCCTATAGCAGTTCCTTCATTATAACCAAGGTCATAAGCTTCATTGTAAGCTCTAGATTTAACCTCTTCTATTTCTTCTTGTGCTTTTTTTCTTATTTCTTCCGCTTCAATTCTTGCACTTTCTAGAATACTCTTTTTCATAGTTTCATACTCTTCTAAAGAATTATCTTCTTCTATAATAATATTTTTATTATTATCTTCCTTTGTTTCCTTTGAATTCTTCCTGTTTTGAGAAACATAAGTTGTACTTATTACTTTTTTTCCGCTCTCTTCACTACTATTATTTTTTATAATATTATAAAACGATGGCATCTTCTCCACCTCTTGAAATCACTATTTCTCCTGCTTCATCTAACCTTCTTATTATTCCAACAATCTTCTGTTGAGCTTTCTCTACATCCACAAGTCTAACAGGTCCTAAGAATTCCATGTCTTCCTTCAATGCAGCAGCCCCTCTCTTTGATTGATTCTTGAATATAGTATTGGAAACATCTTCTGAACAGCCCTTTAAAGCTAATGCTAAATCCTTTGGATCTACTTCCCTTAGAACTCTTTGTATTGATAAGCTGTCTAGAGTTACTATATCCTCGAATACAAACATAGATTCCTTTATTCTTTCTGCAAGTTCTGCATCTTCTCTCTCTAAACCTTCTGTAATATTCTTTTCTGTGGTTCTATCTACCTGGTTTAATATACCAACCAATGTCTCAACACCACCAATTACAGTTACATCTGACTTTATAACTGATGATAACTTACCATCAAGAACCTTCTCTATCTCTTTAACCACCATTGGTGAAGTGTTTCTCATAGTTGCTAGTCTATAGGCTACATCACTTTGAAGCTCCTCAGGAAGGGCTGAAAGTATTTGTCCAGCCTTATCCTGTTGAAGATAACAAAGAATTAAAGCTATAGTTTGAGGATGCTCATTAGCTATTACATTCATTAGCTGATGGGAGTCAGCTTTTCTTGCTATAGCAAAAGGTCTATACTGCTGACTTACCTCCACAACCTTATCTAAAATCTCCTTTGCTCTATGAGGCCCTAAAGCCTTTCCAAGAAGACTCCTCGCGTACTCAATTCCACCCTCTAGAAGATAATCCTTCGCCTTATTCATCTCTAAGAATTCTTCTAAGATCTTTTGTCTAAAGTCTTGATTTACATGAGTGGTATTAGCTATTTCATAAGTTATCTTTTGAATCTCTGCTTCTGGAAGCTTTTTTATTATATTAGCTGATATTTCAGGGCCTAAAGTTATAAATAATATAGCTGACTTTTGCACCCCTGTTAATTTTTCCATTTCCTTTATCATGTCCTTACTCATAGTTATCACCTCTCATCATCCGCAAGCCATGCCTTAACTATATCAACAAATTGTTCTGGTTTATCTTTAGCATAACGCTTTACTTCATTTTCAAGATGTACTTTTTCATTATTTACTTCAAAGTCTATTGGATCAAGCTTTATTTGTTCCTTAGGTTCTATATTGTCTCCAATAACCACATTAAGGCCGCTTCCTTCCTCTAACTCATCTTCATCCTCATCTTGATTTCTCTTCTTTCTAATTATTAAAGCTACTACTATTGCTAATAATATTAATATTCCAGTTGAAATACCAATAGTTTTATAAAGCTTCATCTTTTTAGCCTGCTCTTCTTCCTTCTTCATTTCTTCTAATGCCTTGGCTGCCGCATCCTTAGCTGCTGGATCAAAGGACATACCTGCAACGCTTATCTCGTCTCCTCTATCCTGCTTAAATCCAATAGCATTTGCAACTATACCTTTTATAGTTTCTTGAGCACCTAAATCTAGGTTACCATCTACTACTACCGATGCAGTAAGTCTTTTCACAGAACCTGGTGCACTTATAACCTTTGTTTCGCTCTTTCCAACCTCATAGTTAGTCTTCTTCTCTTCCTTAGAAGATGTGGCATTTCCATCCTCGTTATTTATAGCATTAGTCATGTTATTATCCACTGGACTTTGGGAATTATCACGTCCACCATCTTCACTAGATGTCTCCTTAGAGGTGGCTTCACTCACAACAACACTCTGTGGGTTTACAACTATATCAGTTTTTTCCTTCGCATCAAAATCTAATTCTGAATTAACCTTAACCTTAACCTTGCCTTTTCCAATTACAGGCTCAAGCATCTCTAAAACATTATTCTGAAGCTTGTCTTCAAAGTCTTCCTGTACCTTCTTTTGTTTCTCCAAAGAAGAAGCTGAAAAGTTTTCATCATCCTCAAATAAATCTCTAGATAACAAGTTCATATTATCATCTATAACCTCTATGTTCTCCTTTGGAGTATTAGGTGTTGCTCCTTCAACTAAAGAAACTATAGACTTAACTTGTTCTTTAGAAAGAGTACTACCTGGTTTCATTTCAATATATACTGAAGCCTTTCCTGGCTTACTCTCTTTAACAAATACTGATTCTTCTGGAGGTGTTAAATGAACTCTTGCATTTTTTATCTGTGGAAAACTTTTTATTGTTCTCTCTATTTCCCCTTGAAGAACCCTTTGTTTTTTAATTTTAAACTCCTCATCTGTCATTCCAAAGGACTGACTATCGTCCATGAGTTCATATCCCTTACTACCATTGGTTATGTCCGTTGCAAGTTCTAGTCTTAGCTCATCTACTTTTTCCTTAGGAACGTATATGGCGTCCCCCTTAACCTGAGTTTCTATTTTCTTTTCTTTTAACTTTTCAGTTATAACCTTAGCATCATTTCCATCAAGACCAGAAAAAAGAAGGCCATATTTATTATTCTGAAGGTAAACCCCTAAAAATATTAAAGAAATTATTATTCCAGATATTAATACAATGACTCCTATTTTAAGACTTTTTGACAGGGACATAAACCTATCCTTTATTTTACTTAAGCCTTCCTTAAGTTTTTCCATTTATAGCACTCCTATCCTATAACTGAATTCTGTTTATTTCTTGATAAGCTTCTACAAGCTTATTTCTCACCTGCACTGCCATTTGAAGGGAAAGTTTTGCTTCCTCTGCAGCTATCATAACATCATGTATCTCAACATCTTCACCCTTTATAAACTTTTCAGTAATCTCATCTGAGGCAATTTGAGATTCATTGACTTTATGTAATTTTTCATTTAAAACATCACCGAATGTAATATTTGATGTTGACTTTTCAACTTCTTTTCCTATATTCATATTATTAAAAACTTCTTTACTTGGTACAAAACTATTTATTTTCATGAGTATCCCCCTATCTTCCTATTTCTAATGCTTTTGAAAACATACTTTTCATAGAATTTAACGTGTCTACATTTGCCTCATAGGACCTTGTAGCAGCTATCATATCTGCCATTTCATTCAAAATGTTTACATTAGGCATCATTACATAACCCTCATTATCCGCATCTGGATGTGAAGGATCATATACTCTTCTTAATGGAGATTTATCTTCTTCAACTCCAACTGCCTTAACTCCCATGAGATTATCCCCTGGTTTATTTGTCTTATCTAAAGATTTATCTAAATGTTCCTGAAAAACTGCTACCTTTCTTACATAGGGTCTTCCATTTTCCCCTCTTGTAGTTGTAGCATTAGCTATATTAGACGCAATGGTATCCATTCTAAGTCTTTCTGCCGAAAGACCACTAGCACTTATTCTCATAGATCTAAAAGCATACATTATTTACTACCTCCCACCAGATGTTACTACATATCTTGTAGAATTAATTCTATTATTATAGCTAGTTATAAGAGTATTATATAGAAGGGTATTAGCTGCTTGATTAACCTTTTCTATATCTAGGTCTACATTATTTCCGTCACTTCTCATGCTAGATGACTTGTCCTGCGTAACTTTAATCCCATCCTCAAAGTCATTATCTTTAATGTGTTTTTCATTAGTTCTTCTAAGGCTTAGACTCTTTTCGTCATCTTTCAACGCCTCTTCAAAAACCACATCAAATCTTTTGTAGTCTTTTGTATTAACATTGGCTATATTATTAGCTATAGTCTTTCCTCTTATAGAGGTGGCATTAAGATCCTTCTTTATAAGATCATATACATTTCTATCCAAAGAAGTTCCTTCTCCTATTTTCATCTCCTCAACTCCTTTTAATTTTACAAATTAAACTTTAAACTTCCACTATTCTATGTTTTAATAGATAAACTAATTAATTTCATCTATTTTTTTAATCCTTATGTAAATACTACCAATTATAAATTAATTATAAGACAATCTACAAGTATTTTCTAGTGTATTTTTTAATTTTAATTATTTTCTTATTTAACTCTATGTATTTCATCTATTTTTATTTTATTTCTACCTTTTTTTAATAGAAACTTTTTTTAGCATTTAATTCTTTCGACTTTTTTCTTGTTTTTTTCTAAAGTTTTACTTTGTTTTCATTGTTTCAAATTAACTTTTTGTCTAATAATTAATAATTAGTAACATAAATTTATTTTAATCTCTCTTTAATTCTCATTAAAATTACCTTATTTCATTTTAATACATATAACCTCATTAGTGTTATTTTATAGTACTTTTTAACAATTTCTTAATCCAAATATTACTTTAAAAAAGGCATTAATTCTTCGGATTAACTTTTTTTAAATTTTTATAATATACAATGATTTCTATACATTTGAATCTATAAAAATTGGAATTATTCGGGATTTATGTCTAATAATTATTATTACTTGATAATATAATTTATAGTTGTATTCATTGTTTATTCACATAAATACCATAATAATCCATATTGTTTCAATATAAGAATTTTTAAAACACAATATAACCTATATTTTACCATGACACCCTATATTTTAACATATACTAGTAAAATAAAAAGCCTTGGATTCTATCCAAGACTTTTCATTTATCTTATTTAACTATAATCTTTACTAGATTTTAATTTAATCTGCTACAATATTTAAATCTTAAATTTGCTTAATCACTTATTTAAAATTATAAAATACAAAAATTAAATATTAAAAATACACTACTCTTAAAATATTAATTTAACTGTCATAATGAATTAAATTAATATTTACTCTTTTCTTAATAGCTCAATAATCATTCCTATTTCACTCTCTCTAAAATCCTAAGTACATCCTTAGGAAAATTATTAGTTTGAGCCATCATGGCATTTCCTGCCTCTATGAGTAAACTGTATTTCGAAAGTTCCATGATTTCAAATCCCATATCCGCATCTCTTATGGAAGACTCTGCCTTTTCCATAGTAAGACTCATATCTCCAGAAGTATCAAAGGTTGTTTCAAGCCTATTACATAGAGCTCCATATTGCCCCCTTGCATCTATAATTGTATTTATAGATGCATCTATAACACTTAAAGCCTCATCTATGTTCCCATTAGTTATATCTAAGTCCTTTAAGGATTTTCCGCTACTATCCTTTAAATTTTCAGGAGACATGTTAAAAAACGGTATATCTATATCCTCTCCACTATTTGCCCCTGCTAGCATGGACGCTGTAGTAGGATTATTATTATCTACGGTGGTACTTTCCTTTAAATACTTAACTCCGTTAAATTCAGAGTAGTCCACTACGTTTCCTATTCCCTCTACCATTTGATTTATTTCATCTTGTATAACTTGTTTATCATTATCATCACCAGCTCCCCCAGACTGAACTGTAAGCTCTCTGATTCTGTTTAAATATGCATTTATAGTACTTAAAGATGAATCCGCACTTTGAAGCATGGATACTCCGTCTTGAACATTTCTTTGAGCCATTTGAAGCCCTCTTATTTGTATCCTCATAAGTTCACTTTTACCTAAAGCATTTGGGTTGTCCGATGCCCCATTAACTTTCTGTCCAGTAGCCGCCCTATTAAAAACCTTTGATTGCTTTTCTAAATTCTTAGAATAATTTCTATAAACATTTAAAGAAGCTATGTTATGAGTTAATCTCATTTCTTCTCCTCCTTTATGAGTTTTATTTTCCTTTTCTAATTTTCATATTTCATAATTAATTTTTTTAAGTCTTATATTTCATGTTATATGTAGATATATATAATACCCAAGCCTAATCTTTGAATAAGCTATCAATCACAGTGGTTTGAAGTATTAACTCCATGTACCATGTTATACGTCTATAGATTTTATTACCCAAAGCCTCTCTTATACACTAATCACCATCTGTGAATTTCAAGATATTATTACTTTCTCTATAGTATATCGTTATAATACTATTTTACTTTATAAAAAATAACACTATAAGTATTATTGAATTTTAATAATACCTATAATGTTATATTTATAAAAACAAATTAAGTAATATTATTTAAAAATTCTTTTTCTAATTCTAAAAGCTTTTTACTCCTATCCTTTATTTTCTTTGCTGGTATTCCTATATATATGCTCCAAGGAAGTAAATCTTTATTTATAAGTGCCATAGATCCAACGGATGCACCTTCCCCAACTGTAACTCCTGGAAGTATAATGGCTCCTGCACCTATTAGTGAATGCTTTTTAAATATTACCTTTCCTTTTATAATATTCTTATATTCTAACGGAATGTTAGGATTAGTCAAAACCTCTCCACCATAATCATCTGTTAATGCATATACTATAGACCGTGCTGAAAGTCCAACAAAGTCTTCAAATACAACCCCCACATCCCCTCCATAAACCCCACAGAAGGAGGCAATATGAACAAAATTTCCTATAGATATATTTCCTGAAAGAATGGTAAAATCATCTATCCTACAGTTATCTCCAATACATATATTCTCCGGTCCATAGATACTTGTCTTTCTACTTAAAAGCACATTTTCTCCTAAGGATTTAAAACCTATTTCTTTAAGCTCCTCTTCACTATAAAAACTACTCATAAATATACCGTTGCCTCCTACAATTCTATAAAATCTTTATTTAAAATATATTATAGCTCCTTGTATTTTCACTTTTAATTCTTTACTATACTAAATTTCTCACTCTACTTTAAATAGACTCTATTATATATATAATTTCATCTACAATAGATAAATCCAAGGAATCATATAAGGGAAGGCAATATACCCTCCTTGATACTTCTTCTGAAACCTCCATTTTTTCATATTCTAAATAGTTTAGAGTATTAAGGCTAGGATAGAAATACCTACGTCCATTTATTCCTCTTTCTTTTAATACTCTCTGCACCTTTAATAAATCCTCTTCTGTTTTAAATAGTATAGGAAAATAGGAGTAATTAAGGCTACCATAAGGATTCCTATCTTGAAGAGTAACCTTACTACTATTTCTTAATTTTTCATAATACCTATTATAAACTTCTCTTCTTTTACTATTAATTTCATCATACTCATCTAATACACAAAGACCCATAGCACTTTGAAATTCATTAATCTTACAGTTTATACCTAAAGATCTAATACTATCAACACCTGTTATTCCAAAGTTTATCATAAGTTTTGCTTTTTCATAAACTTCTCTATCCTTTATTACTAAGGCTCCTCCTTCTATGGTGTGAAAAATCTTTGTGGCATGAAAACTTAATGTGGATACATCTCCAAAGTTTAAGAGGCTGTCCCCATTAAACTTTGCATTGAAACAATGGGAAGCATCATATATAGTTTTTAGATTATATCTGTTAGCTATATCTGAAATTTTTTCCACTTCACAAGGATTTCCAAAAACATGTACAGGAACTATGGCACTGGTATTTTCATTTATAGACTTTTCTATATTATTTACATCCATATTTAAACTTTTTTTATCTATATCTACAAACCTTGGTGTAATTCCTTCCCATACCATGGAACTGGTTGTTGCTACAAAGGAAAAAGGTGATGTTAAAGCTTCTCCCTTCACATCTAAGACTTTATAAGCTATTTGAAGAGCTAGGGTTCCATTAGACACTAAAAGTAAGTTCTTAACTCCTAGAAACTTCTCAAGTCTCTCTTGAAGTTCTAAAGTAAGCTCTCCATTATTAGTTATCCACCCATTTCTATATATCCTATCTATTCTTTCTGAAAGCTTTTCCTTAGAAGGTAGATAGGTCTTAGTAACGTTAATCATATTTCCCCCTGAATAAAATCACTTTATTTATTCTTATTCCAGTTACTAATATATAGTGTCACTTATATTAACAAAATAGAATCTACTCTTTTAAAAACATAAGCAAATCCTCTCTTTTATTGAATCCAAATAGCCTCTCTTCATTATTTTTAAATAAATCATTATTTTTAACTATATGGCTCTTAAATCCAAAGTTTTCTACTCTTTTAAAAATATCTCTTCCATATATTCTTACATGGTCTTCTTGTCCGAACTCTAAGAGTCTTTTAAGTGGATCCTTTATTTCTTCATCTTCATAGGATACTTCTATCTCTTCTGAATAAGGTGTTTGAAATATTGCTCTTCCACCCTTTTTAAGAACACGATTAAGCTCTTTTAATGCTCTATGATCATCCTCTATATGCTCCAGCACATGATTACATATGATAAAATCAAAATATTCATCCTCATAGTGAATATTGGTTATATCAATGTTAATCATCCCTGGATAAATAGGATGTAAATCTCCACATATATACTCCTCTAAATCACAATCATTTAAATAAGCCCTAATATAAAGTTCCGGTGCAATATGAAGAACCTTCTTTCCTTCCATATATCTCTTTACTAAATCAAGCTTATAAATATATAGAAGTAGATGTCTTTCTCTATCATTACATCTACAGTGAGGACAGCTATGATTTATCACATCACTACCTATTATATTGTAGTCTTCAACCTTAGGACTTATGATTCCATCAAAGGGATTAAAACTACTCACCCTATTAGAACAATTTATGCAAAACTTTTCTTTGAATCTTAAAAGTCCACTATAAAACATATCTAGGTAAATCTTTTTCCATTCTATTCTTCCTATTTTCTCTAAGGTAGTATTATGAGTGTTTTGTCCTCCATGATATCTAAAATAGGTTAGTGTATCACTTATATAATATCCATTTCCTTCTGTAAGAAAATTAATGCAAGAAGCTAAATCCCCATTACTTATATACTGATTATTATTAAAATTAAACAGCTTATCCTTTAAACTTGCTCTAAACAAGAACACACTTGGTTCTCCTAAAAAGTTGTACTTTAGATCTATGATTAAATCCCCTATATCCTCCTTAGTTATTAATGTATCCTTATCTAAAGTTCTAAAAATATGATTTAGACCATTTAAAAAATCTCCATTTTCATTAATTAGACCTCTCTGAGATGTTACAAAGGATATATCATCCCTCTCTTTAATAATAGCTACCATCCTCTCTATTTTATCTCCTCTAAATACATCATCATGGAATAAAAAGCTTAAATATTCTCCTTTTGCAATACCTGGAAGACTTAAGGTATTACTTAATCCAAAGTCATCAGAGGATTCATGTTTAACATAAGTTATAAAATCATATTTATTTAAGTAAGGCTTAATAAAGTTTTTTACATCTTCTGTGGTACTATCATCACTTATTATAATTTCTATATTAGGGTAACTTTGATCTAATGCACTATCTATGGCAGGTTTTAAATACTTAGTCTGGTTATAGGTTGGCATTAATATGGATACTAGTGGATAATTCTCCTCTAAATTATTTCTTTTTATAAAACTCATCTTATCATCTCTAGAAAGAATAAAATTCTCCTCATTAAATATACAGCTAGGTTCTTTAAAGAATAGTAAATCCACCTCTTTTTTATTAGCATTAATCCTTTTTATATTATCTAGCATGTATAAAGGATCATATAGGTTCTTTAATACATAATCTCCCCTTGTAATAACTATTGAATCATATATATAATTTAAATTCTCTGATGTAGGATTTGAAAATACTATTAGGGACTCATTTAAATATACGTAGTAGTTTCCATATAGGGATTCTAGGTTTAAGGTATCTAGATTTAAATATCCCCCTTTAATGCCTCCTAAAACTAAATTTTCTCTTTTATTAAATTCTTCTATTATATTTACGAGAAAATCTTTATCTATAATAAAGGTTTCTTCCTTTAAGAATATATGAATATCCTCCTCATTAAAGG
>NZ_JBFNEO010000008.1:0-27544 GCF_040797585.1 Clostridium sp. | reverse complement strand
AGTAGGCAAGGAACAGGAAAGAGTATAAGTTTACCTTTAAATTTAGTAGCTAATAATATATATGGAGATATAGTTATAGGATTTAAAGAAAATAATGAAACCATTAATAATAGATTCATTTATAGAGAGATATATGAGTCCGATAAAGAAGAACTATTAAAGGGAACATTAATTAAGGAAAATTTCTTAAATTATAAAATAAGCTTGAGACTTGTAGGTGAAGAGATAATAGATTTTAAGGCTTCTAATTATATTAAATATTTTTCACTTTCTTCATTAAATTTTAACATAAAGATAAGAACAAGAGAAGATGGAGATAGGTTTACTCCATATGGTATGAAAGGAAGTAAAAAATTAAAAGATTTATTTATAGATTTAAAGATAAATAGAGAAAATAGAGACAAAATACCATTACTTATTATAGATAATAATATAGGGTGGATAGTAGGACATAGGGTAAGTGAAAAATTTAAAATAAATAAAAAATCAAAATATATTTTAGAGGTAAAATTTGAAAGTGAGGAATAAGTGTATGCATAAGGATCTTAAGGAAATATTACTTACTGAAGAGCAAATAAAAGTTAAGGTTAAGGAATTAGGAGAAAAAATAAGTAAAGACTATGAAGGTAAAGAACTGGTTTTAGTTGGAGTACTAAAAGGATCTGTAATGTTTATGTCAGACTTAATGAAAGAGATAAAAGTTCCTGTATCTTTAGATTTTATGGCGGTTTCAAGCTATGGATATTCTTCAGAGACATCAGGAGTTGTAAGAATCCTAAAAGACTTAGATTATGACATAGAAAATAAAAATGTTCTAATTGTTGAAGATATTATAGATTCTGGGGTTACTTTAAAGTATTTAGTGGAATACTTAAAAGGTAGAAAACCAGAGAGTGTAGAAATAGCTGCTTTATTACATAAGCCAGAAAGAACAAAAGTAGAAGTTAATGCTAGATATTTAGGCTTCACTGTTCCAGATCATTTTTTAGTTGGTTATGGACTTGATTTTGCAGAAAGATACAGGAATTTCCCATTTGTAGCTATTCTTAAAGAAGAAGTTTATAAATAATTAGCATTTAATTTGTTGTAATACCAATAAGCATATGTTAAAATTTTTATAGTCATTTTACAGTAATTTCAAAGAGAGGGGGGCAAAATAGGTATGAAGAAATTTTCAAGTCTAACGGCCTGGATGGTTGTATTAGCAATGATTATATTTGCAGCATTAACTTTGGCTGAAACTAGCAGGTCAAGTAATGCCATACCATTTAATGAATTCCAAAAACAATGGACTCAAAATAACATAAATAGTTTTAAACTCAGAGATGATAACATGACGGTGGAGGGAACATTAAGTAATGGAAACACTTATGTAACAATAGTCCCAGCACAGAGATTGTTTCAATTTATAGCAGCTAATCCAAATGATAATGTAAAAGAGTTATATGAGCCACCAACACAACTTCCAGGGTGGATTAATATAATACCAACAGTTATTCTTATAATAATGCTATTTGCATTCTGGTTTTTATTTATGCAGCAATCTCAAGGTGGTGGGGGAAGCAGAGGTGTAATGAACTTTGGAAAAAGTAAAGCTAAGCTTGCCACACCAGATAAGAGAAAGGTTACATTTAAGGATGTAGCAGGAGCAGATGAGGAGAAGCAGGAGCTCTCAGAGATAGTAGATTTCTTAAAAAATTCTAAGAAATATACAGATCTTGGAGCAAGAATTCCTAAAGGAGTACTTTTAGTTGGACCTCCAGGAACAGGTAAAACACTACTTGCTAAGGCGATTGCAGGAGAGGCTAATGTACCATTCTTTAGTCTTTCAGGATCAGATTTCGTTGAAATGTTTGTTGGAGTAGGTGCATCTAGAGTTAGAGACCTATTTGATCAAGCAAAGAAGAATGCCCCATGTCTAATTTTTATAGATGAAATTGATGCAGTAGGTAGACAAAGAGGAGCGGGACTTGGTGGTGGTCATGATGAGAGAGAACAAACTTTAAACCAACTTCTTGTTGAGATGGATGGTTTCGGAGTAAACGAAGGAATTATCATGATTGCAGCTACTAATAGACCTGACATATTAGATAGAGCTTTACTTAGACCAGGTAGATTTGACAGGCAAATACTTGTTGGAGCTCCAGATGTTAAGGGTAGAGAGGAAATATTAAAGGTTCATACAAGAAATAAACCTTTATCTGATGATGTTAGTTTAGATGTTCTTGCAAAGAGAACTCCAGGATTTACAGGAGCGGATCTTGAGAACTTATCTAACGAGGCTGCATTGCTTGCAGTTAGAAAAGAGAAAAGTGTTATAAGTATGGATGAGATGGAAAATGCTATAATGAAGGTTATAGCTGGACCAGAAAAGAAGAGTAGAGTTCAAAATGAACATGAAAGAAAATTAACTGCTTATCATGAAGCAGGGCATGCTATTGTAACTAGAGCTCTACCAAATGCAGATCCAGTTCATGAAATTAGTATAATACCAAGAGGTATGGCTGGAGGGTATACTTTAAGCTTACCTAAGGAAGACAGATCTTATACTTCAAAGTCTTGGCTTCTTGATGAGATGGTAATTTTACTTGGTGGTAGAGTTGCTGAGAAGTTAATTCTAGGAGACATAAGCACTGGAGCTAAGAATGATATTGATAGGGTAAGCTCAATATCTAGGAAGATGATTATGGAATATGGAATGAGTGATGAATTAGGTCCAATATCTTATGGAGCTGATCAGGATGAAGTATTCCTTGGAAGAGATCTTGGACGTGGAAGAAACTTCAGTGAAGAAGTAGGTTCTAAGATTGATAGAGAAATCAAAACTTTAGTTGATAATGCTTATGTAAGAGCAGAGAAGATATTAACAGAAAACATGAGTAAATTGCATGCTGTAGCAGCAGCTCTTGTTGAAAAGGAAAAAGTTGATGGTGTAGAGTTTGAAGAAATATACACTAATTCATAGAGTTTATAAAAAATAGGTCATAGCTTAGCTAGGGCCTATTTTTTATATTATATAAATAAACCACATAATAATTGAAACTAGATCATCAACTGCTATTATTTAAATCCTATTCAAGGATTGAGTTTTGAGATAGTTTATCTATGACACATAGCACTTAGAATTAAAGTTAGAGGTAGAGAGATTTGAAATCTATATTATACATATAGATTTTTAGCTCAAAACTTATTTTATATTATGAATAGCATTTGAGATCTATGAATAGAATAGTCTAATATAAAGGTATATAAGTTTTATATTAAATCTTATACTATGTTAAAATATATAGAAAATTCTGATAATGGTAATAGATATTACCTATTGAAAGCTGAAAACTTCCATGGTACAAGGCTTGATGTAATATTATAATATTTAATAATATTCTATAAATTTAAATAATGGAGTATTTTATACTTTATTAGAAATTATACCAATGATATAATCTATCTATAGATATAGACAATATTAAGTAAAGACTACTTTCAAACTAATAAATGAATTGAAAGGAGGAAGGCTTCCAAAATAAGAGTCATGGTAGCCGAAGAGTATTATGAAAACAGATATAGAAATAGCACAAAGTGCGCAGGTTAAACCAATCTTAGATATTACAAAAGAATTAGGAATAAATGAGGATAACGTAGAGCTTTATGGTAAACATAAATGCAAATTATCTTTGAACATATTAGATGAATTAAAGGAAAAAGAGGATGGGAATTTAATACTCGTTACTGCTATAAACCCAACTCCGGCAGGAGAGGGAAAGTCAACAGTTACAGTAGGACTTGGTCAAGCTTTATGTAAATTAGATAAGAAGGCTATAATAGCTTTAAGAGAACCATCTTTAGGGCCAGTGTTTGGAGTTAAGGGAGGAGCAGCAGGGGGAGGATATGCCCAGGTTGTACCAATGGAGGATATAAATCTTCATTTTACAGGAGATATGCATGCTATAACAGCAGCAAATAACTTACTATGTGCTGCAATAGATAATCATATACATCAAGGAAATAGTCTTAGAATTGATTCAAGAAGAATAATTTTTAAGAGAGTTCTAGACATGAATGATAGAGCACTAAGGAGCATAGTTGTTGGAATGGGTGGAAAGCCTAATGGATTCTTAAGAGAAGATGGATTCATGATAACTGTTGCTTCTGAGGTAATGGCTATATTATGCCTGTCAAAGAGCCTCATGGACCTTAAAGAGAGAATGGGTGATATATTAGTAGCATATAATTTAGATGGAGAGCCAGTATATTGTAAGGACTTAAAGGTAAATGGAGCTATGGCTATGCTTATGAAAGATGCTATAAAGCCTAACCTTGTTCAAACTTTAGAGAATACTCCAGCGATAATACATGGAGGGCCTTTCGCAAATATTGCTCATGGATGCAATAGCTTAATAGCAACAAAGATGGCTTTAAAACTTGGAGACTATGTGGTTACAGAATCAGGGTTTGGAGCTGATCTTGGAGCTGAAAAATTCTTCGATATAAAATGTAGATATGGAGAACTTTCACCTAAGTGTGTAGTTATAGTAGCTACTGTAAGAGCTTTAAAACATCACGGAGGAGTTAAGAAGGAAGATTTAAATATTCCTAATGTAGATGGATTAAAGAAGGGAATGCAGAATCTTGAGAAGCAAATAGAGAATATACAAAGTTTTGGTGTTCCGGTAGTTGTAGCTATAAATAAATTTATACATGATAGTGAAGATGAGCTTAAAGCTATAGAGGAATTCTGTAATCTTAAAGGTGTTAAGGTATCATTAGCTGAAGTATGGGAAAAAGGTGGAGAAGGTGGAGTAAGCTTAGCAAAAGCGGTTATAGATACCGTAGCAAATAAAGAAAGCAAATTTGAAACTTTATATGATGCTAATTTAACTATAAAAGAAAAGATAGAAAAAATAGCAAAAACTATATATGGAGCTAAAGGGGTAGTATTTACAGCACCAGCTTCCAAGCAGATTAAGGAATTAGAGAAATTTAACTTAGATAAAATGCCTATATGCATGGCAAAAACTCAATATTCTCTGTCAGATAATCCGAGTCTTTTAGGTAGACCAGAAGGATTTGAGATAACAGTTAAAGAAGTAAGAGTATCTAATGGTGCTGGATTTATCGTTGCTTTAACAGGAGATATAATGATTATGCCAGGACTTCCAAAGGTTCCAGCAGCGGAAAAGATGGATATATTAGAAAATGGAGACATTGTAGGTTTATTTTAAAATAAAAAATAAGTAAAAAACTAACTTTTAGGATGAAAATATTATAAATGACTTATGTTGAAAACCTAGTTTTTAACATAAGTCATTTTGTATTTAGATTATTTAAAAGTAGAGGTGTGTTTTTAAAGTAAAATATAAATAGAGCTTATAATAGGTTAATATAAAATAAAATGTATACATTGTGTTCTATTAAGAGAAAATATATAAGAATATGAAGATTTGAAGGATAATCCATCAAATATGTCTTTAATGTATACAAAATCTATCATATACATGAGGGGATAGGGAAATAAAGAAGGATATGGCAATGAAAAATTGCAGAAATCAATAAAAAACTGAAGTTTTATTATGAAATATACAGAAAATTGAATTAAAACTTGCAATAATTATGTACATATGGTTAAAAATATGATATTATAATATAGAAATTATAAAAAATATTATATTTGGCATAATTGTTTTAAAATATATGTAATGGTTTTCTTTTAAAAGTTTAAACAGCCAATTGAGGAGGGTTATTATGGATAAGATTGAAGAATTAATTGAAAAGAAGAATAACATCTACCAAGGTGGGGGACAAGATAAGCTAAAAGGACAGCATAATCAAAGTAAGTTAACTGCAAGAGAAAGAATTGATTTATTGTTAGATGAAGGTTCATTTATAGAAATAGGCACATTTTTAAAGGACTCTACAGTTATAACAGGATATGGAACTTCAAATGGCAAATTAGTATATGTTTATAGTGAGGATTACACAAAGAATGGTGGCTTAATGAACAAGGCATCAGGGGAAAAAATAGCTAATATAATGGAAATGGCATTAAAGATGGGAGCACCTTTAGTTAAAATATTAGATTCAGCAGGTGGGGATATAAAAGATGGATTAAATACGCTTTTAGCTTATTCAAAGATTACTAATTTGACAGCTAAGCTTTCAGGTGTGATACCACAAATATCTTTAATATTAGGACACTGTGCTGGAACTGCAGCAGTAACAGCTTCTATGAGCGATTTTACTATAATATCAAAAGAAACTGGAAGTTTATATGTAAATACAGCATTAGATATAAGTAATAAGGAAGAAAAATTTGTTGGGATTTCACAATATGGTGAAGGAGAAAAGGCTTTAAGTACTGGAGGAGCTACTATAGCTTGTGATAATGATAAAGAAGTGTTAGCTATGGCTAGAAAAATACTTCAGATTATGCCTTCTAATAATATGGAAAGGCCTCTTATAAATAATGAAGATAATAAAGGGTTTATACAAGAATCCTTAGATGAAATGTGTAAATCTAATAAGATAAATAAGAGGCATTTATGTGCAGAGTTACTCGATGATAATTCTCACATAGAACTTTTTAGGGATGAAGATAATATTGTTTTAACCACTCTTGGAAAAATAAATGGGCTAAGTGTAGGAATTATAGTGGTAGCTCCAGAAAAGGAAGAGCATTTAAATATAAAATCCTTAGACCGAGTAACTAGATTCATTAAAATATGTGACTCTTACCATATACCTTTAGTAACCATTGTGGATTCAGAAGGATTCTCATCTACATTAAAAGAAGAAGAGAATGGATTAGTTATTGCTATAGCTAAGCTAACTTATTCTTTAGCAGAGGCTACCACACCTAAGGTTGCTGTAATTGTAGGTAAGGCATATGGTTCTGCATATGTAACCCTAAGTAATAAAGAGGGTGCCTTTGATATGGTTTATGCTTGGCCAAATGCTAAAATAGCAGTTACTACGCCAGAAAAGATTATAATGGCTCTTAATAGGGAGGAGATAACTTCTTCTAATAATCCAAAAGATAAGGAAAGAGAACTTTTAGAATCCTTAGAGGAGGATATAACAAGTCCTTATAAGGCAGCGGAGCTTGGATTTATTGATGATATTATAATTCCAAGAGAAACAAGAGCAAGATTATTTATGGCTTTAGACATGTTACAAACAAAAAAGGTAATCAAACACCCTAAAAGCCATGGAACTATACTTATATAAAAGGAGGAGAAGCTATGAGTTTCATTGAAAAATTAAGCTTTTCAGGTATAGTTACTCTAGTATCTATGCTAATAGTTTTTATGGTACTAATAGTTCTAATGTATGTTATAAAACTTCAAAATAAGATTTTAGCTGCTATTGTTCCAGAAGAAAAGAGTAATGTTAAAGAAGAGAAAATAGAAGTTAAGAAACCAGAAGTTGTAGAGACTATTAAAGAGAGCATAGATCTTAGAGATGACTATGAGTTAGTTGCTGCCATAATGGGAGCTTTATGTGCTGAAACAGGTAGTAATGCTTCAGATCTTAGAATAAAAAGTATAAAAAGAATTGAAGATAATAATTGGAACAGATTTTCTTTATAATTTAGAGAAATTCATTCTAGTATTCCTATATTTATTATGAAGTATTAATAATATTTTAAGGAGGAAAAGTAATTATGATAAAAAAGTATAATATAAAAGTTAATGGATCTACTTATCAAGTTGAGGTGGAAGAGGTGAAAGAATTCACGGAAGTAGTTCAACCAGTAGTAGAAACAAAGCCTGTGGCAGCACCTTCACCACAGAAAACAGTTGAAACTGTAAAAGAAACAAAGGTTCAGGAAGCTCCACAAGTTCAAGAAACACCAAAAGCAGTGGCTGGAGGAGAAAAAGTAGAAGCTCCAATGCCAGGAACCATACTTAAAGTTAATATAAGCGAAGGTCAAACTATTAGAAAAGGCGATGTATTATTTGTTCTTGAAGCTATGAAGATGGAGAATGAAATAATGTCCCCAGTAGATGGAAAGGTAGTTCAAGTAAGAGTACAAAAGGGAGCAGCTGTTAACACTTCTGATTTACTTGCTGTTATAGAGTAATAAGAAAGGGATTGATAAGTATGAACATAGGAGAGGTTTTAATTAATCTTTGGCAAAGTTCGGGGTTTGCAAATATAACAATAAATGAAATTATAATGATAGCTATTGCTTGTGTTTTAATATACCTGGCAATAGCAAAACAGTTTGAGCCACTACTACTTCTTCCTATAGCATTTGGTATGCTACTTGTAAATTTACCACTTGCTAATATGATGGGGGGACCAGAGGGAGCAAATTCAGGAGGGTTACTATATTATTTATATCAAGGGGTTAAGCTTAATATATATCCACCACTTATATTTTTAGGGGTTGGGGCAATGACTGATTTTGGTCCTCTTCTTGCTAATCCATCCTCAGTTTTAATGGGAGCAGGAGCACAATTTGGAATATTCTTTGCTTTCACTCTTGCAATACTTCTAGGATTTACTCCTCAAGAAGCCGCATCAATAGGTATAATCGGAGGGGCTGATGGTCCTACAGCAATATTTTTAACAAGTAATTTAGCTCCGGAACTTTTAGGACCCATAGCAGTAGCTGCTTATTCATATATGGCATTAGTGCCTATGATACAACCGCCTTTAATGAAACTTTTAACTACACAAGAAGAAAGAACAGTTAAAATGGGACAGTTAAGACAAGTTAGAAAGGTTGAAAAAATAGTATTTCCTATAGTTGTTGCTATACTAGTAATATTATTATTACCATCAGTGGCATCTTTAGTTGGAATGCTTATGCTTGGGAATCTGTTTAAAGAATCTGGGGTGGTAGGAAGATTATCAGATACTGCCCAAAATGGCTTAATAAATGTAATTACCATATTCCTTGGCACATCTGTAGGGGCAACTGCAAAAGCAGATGTCTTCTTAAAAGTGGACACGCTCAAGATAATTGCTATTGGTATGACAGCCTTTGCTGTAGCAACCATAGGAGGACTTATAATCGGAAAAATAATGTATAAGGTATCTAAGGGAAAGATAAATCCATTAATTGGATCAGCTGGAGTTTCAGCAGTACCTATGGCTGCTAGAGTTTCTCAAGTAGTTGGACAAGAGTACGATAAATCAAACTTCCTTCTTATGCATGCCATGGGACCTAACGTTGCAGGAGTTATAGGATCAGCAGTAGCAGCAGGGGTGCTTTTATCTATGTTTGGGTAAAAGATAAAAAATCTTGACAAAAAATAATGCATTGTTAAAATAATATTAGTAAATAATATATTCAAATTACGTAAGTATGTGATAAAATAAAACTTATAAAATAAAAGCAGCTTTTTAGCTGCTTTTATAATTATATAGAGGCGGTGTACATAATGATATTACTTGTAGATGTGGGGAATACCAATGTGGTTTTAGGTGTTTTTAATGATAAATCTAAGGAGTTTATAGCCAATTGGAGAATATCTACAGATTCTAAAAAAACATCTGATGAATATGGTATACAAGTTATGCAGTTATTTCACAACAGTAAACTAGAACCAGAAGAGGTTAAAGGCGTTATTGTTTCTTCTGTTGTTCCAAACATAATGTATTCTTTAGAAGCTATGATAAAAAAGTATTTCCATATAGAACCACTTATAGTTGGACCAGGAGTTAAAACCGGGATTAATGTAAAGTACGATAATCCAAAAGAAGTTGGAGCAGATAGGATAGTAAATGCAGTGGCAGCTCATTACATATATAAAAAGCCATGTATAATAATAGATTTTGGTACTGCAACTACATTTTGCGCATTAAGAAAGAATGGAGATTATCTTGGGGGAACAATATGCCCTGGCATACAGATATCCTTAGAAGCGCTTTTTGAAAAGGCAGCAAAGCTTCCGAGAGTAGAACTTGTAAAAACCCCAAATATTATAGGAAAGAACACAGTTTATAGTATGCAGGCAGGAATAGTTTATGGATACATAGGTCAGGTTAATTACATAGTATCAAAGATGAAAAAAGAGATGATAGCTTTAGGTGAGGAAGAGCCTTATGTTATAGCTACAGGAGGACTTTCAAAACTTATATATGAAGAAGCAGGATGCATAGATAAGATAGATTCATATTTAACCTTAGAAGGGTTAAGAATTATATATGAGAAGAATAAGGAGTAACATATGAAGATAAGGGATATAGAATTTAAAAATAATGTTTTTTTAGCTCCTATGGCTGGAGTTACAGATATATCCTTTAGAGGTTTGTGTAAAAGTATGGGGTGTGGCCTTGTATATACAGAAATGGTTAGTGCAAAAGGGCTATGTTATGAAAATGAGAAAACAAAGGAATTACTTAAGATATCAGAGGAAGAAAAGCCAGTGGCAGTACAGCTTTTTGGCGGGGATCCTTTTACAATGGCAAAGGCAGCAGAATATTTTAATGATGATCCTGATATAGTTATAATTGATATAAACATGGGATGTCCAATGCCTAAGATTATAAAAAATGGAGAAGGATCTGCCCTTATGAAAACTCCTAAAATAGCACAAGAAATAATAAGAGAGATGAAGAAAGCCAGCGATAAACCTATAACAGTAAAGTTTAGAAAGGGTTTTGAAGAAAATGAGAATCTTGCTGTAGACTTTTCTAAATATATGGAAGAAGCAGGGGTAGATGCTATAGCTATCCATGGAAGAACCCGTGATCAAATGTATACTGGTAGCGCTGATTGGAATATAATTAAAGATGTAAAGAGTTCAGTGTCTATACCTGTTATAGGAAATGGAGACGTGTTTACAGAGGAAGATGCAGAGAGGCTTATAAGACTTACAAATTGTGATGGAATAATGGTAGCTAGGGGAGCAAGAGGTAACCCTTGGATCTTTAAGCAGATATATAATAGATTAAATGGATATACTATAGAGTATCCTAAAGAATATGAAATTTTAGATATGTGTATAAATCATTATAATTTAGCAGTAAAATATAGTGGTGAATACAGAGCAGTTAGAGAAATGAGAAAGCATATAGGTTGGTATATAAAAGGAATGAGTGATTCCTTAGACCTTAAAACAAAGATAAATACAATAGATAATTCAAAAGAAGTTATAGATTTGCTTAATGAATATAAGAAAAACTATAATTAATCTAGAGAATATTTAGTGATAAAATAGCATAAGATGAATAAATCACAAAATATAGGTGAAGGCTAAAGGTTTCACCTATATTTTAATTAATTTTAACATATAAAACATAGTATATTGACAAGGCCATATAGCTAATTTATAATTACTTAAACATACTTAATAATAGGAAGAGAATTTCCAATTTGTTTGTAATAAAAAGATTTATAATATATAATCATTAGTATGAATGTTAAAGGGGAGTAGTAGAAAAATGAGCGATAAGAAATATGTAATGACCTACGAAGGAGTTAAGAAATTAGAGGAAGAGTTAGAGTTCCTAAAAACTGTTAAAAGAAAAGAGATAACTGAAAAAATAAAAGTGGCTCTAGGTTATGGAGATTTAAGTGAAAACTCAGAATATGATGAAGCTAAAAATGAGCAAGCTTTTGTTGAAGGAAGAATAATCCAATTAGAGAATATGCTTAAAAATGCTACTGTAATAGATGAAAGTGAAATATCTACTGATATGGTGTCAGTAGGATCAATAGTTAAGGTTAAAGATTATGACTTCGATGAAGAAGTTGAATATACAATAGTTGGGTCAGCAGAGGCAGATCCAATGGAGAACAAAATATCTAATGAGTCTCCAGTAGGGAAAGCATTACTTGGTAAAAAGATAGGTGACGTGGTTGAGGCTGTTGTTCCAGGAGGAGTTTCCAAGTTTGAAATATTAGGAATAAGAAGAGATTAGTAGGTGGAGGTAGAGTTAATGTCCAATGAAGAATTAAACCTTAAGGAACTAGAAGCTCAGTTTAGTGAGCAAGAAGGATTAAGAAGACAGAAGTTAGCAGATTTACAGGAACAAGGAAAAGATCCATTTGATGTATATAAGGTTGATAGAACTCATACATCTTCTCAAATAAAAGAGAATTATGAAGAGCTTGAGGGAAAAGTTGTAACTACAGCTGGAAGACTTATGTCTAAGAGAGTTCAAGGTAAGGCTGGATTTGCAGATATACATGATAGAGATGGAAAAATGCAGTTATTTGTAAAGATTGATAACGTTGGAGAAGAAGCACATAAGGCTTTTAAAACTTTAGATCTTGGTGACTGGGTGGCTATTACCGGAGAGGTTTTCAAAACTAAAACAGGAGAAATATCAGTTTTAGTTAAGAGTTATGAATTAATATGTAAATCTTTAAAACCATTACCAGAAAAGTGGCATGGATTAAAAGATCCAGATTTAAGATATAGACAAAGAGAAGTAGATATAATAACTAATCAAGAAGTTAAAGAAACTTTCTTAAAGAGAATTAAAATAATAAAGGCTATAAGAGAGTTCCTTGATACTAGAGGATTCCTTGAGGTTGAAACACCAATTCTTTCTCCAATAGCTGGAGGAGCGGCCGCAAGACCTTTCGTAACTCATCATAATGCTTTAGATATAGATATGTACTTAAGAATAGCTACAGAACTTTATTTAAAGAGATGTATAGTTGCTGGATTTGAAAAAGTATATGATATGGGTAAGAACTTCAGAAATGAAGGAATATCAGTAAGACATAATCCAGAGTTTACTATGATAGAGCTTTATGAAGCTTATGCTGATTATAATGATATGATGGAAATAACAGAAAACTTAGTGGCTCATGCATGTTTAAAGGTAAACGGAACTACTAAGATAACTTATGAAGGAACAGAGATAGATCTTACTCCACCATGGAGAAGAGCTACTATGGTAGACTTAGTTAAAGAACATTCAGGAGTAGACTTTAATACTATAAATAGTAATGAAGAAGCTCAAGCTATTGCAAGAGAGAAACACTTAGAATTTAAGAAGAAGATAGAGGATTGTACAAAGGGAGACATATTAAATGTTATGTTTGAAGAATTTGCAGAGAAGCATTTAATTCAACCAACTTTTGTATGTGATTATCCGGTGGAAATATCTCCTTTAACAAAGAAGAAGAGAGGAAATGATGAGTACACTGAAAGATTTGAAGGCTTCATATTTGGTAGAGAAGTATGTAATGCTTATTCAGAGCTTAATGATCCTATAGTTCAAAGGGATAGATTTGAACAACAAGCTAATGAGAGAGAGCTTGGAGATGATGAAGCATATGTTATAGATGAAGAGTTCATCAGTGCATTAGAAACAGGAATGCCTCCAACAGGTGGTCTTGGAATAGGAATAGACAGAATAGTAATGTTCCTAACAGATTCTTCTTCTATAAGGGATGTAATATTATTCCCAACAATGAAACCACAAGCATAAAAATTTAAGCGAGGAGAAATCCTCGCTTTTTATTATTCAGCTAGGTGCTTAACATTGTAAATTTTCTAGGTATGTATAGAGCAGAATAGATATGTAGATTTTTACATAAAGATAAGAATTTATTTTATTAATAAGACTATAGAATTTTTATTTAGAAATTATTTTATACACTATTTAAAATTTACAATTCTTAAGAAGTATATATTTTTATATTTTTAAGATAAAAGAAATATTTATAAAAAACTTAAAAAAATTTAAAAAAAACACTTGCATTTTTTTATAGACTTGATATAATAATATATGTAATAAACGTTCCGCGATAGCTCAACGGTGGAGCACTCGGCTGTTAACCGATAGGTTGAAGGTTCGAATCCTTTTCGCGGAGCCAATTTATTTTTTGACTAATGCATTACGTAGATATGTAGATAGAAGAGATAATTATATAATTATCTCTTTATTTTTTTGCTTTTTATATGGTATTCATCTTATAGCGGTTACAAAAGATATTATAATTAATAATAAAATGGCAGATGCATCATAATATATGTCTTGACAATAGATAATATTTTGATAAAATCTTATTATATAAAAACAAATAGTTGCTATGATAAAGAGGAGTAATCTTTGGGATCTTTTAGAGAGATGGTGGTAGGTGAGAACCATTAGGAACTTTAGATGAAGGGAGCTTTTGAGCATTGGATTTTGAAAAGCAGGGCTTTGGCCAATAAGGGTGGAACCGCGGAATTAAATTTCGTCCCTTAGAGGTTAGGGTCTTTTTTTATTACAAAAAATAAGGAGGAATAATTATGGCAGTAGAAAAAACTATGGATAAAATAGTTGCTTTATGTAAAAATAGAGGTTTTATATTTTCAGGGTCTGAAATATATGGTGGATTAGCTAACTCTTGGGATTATGGTCCATTAGGAGTTGAGTTTAAGAATAATGTAAAGAAGGCTTGGTGGAAGAAATTCGTTCAAGAAAGTCCTTATAATGTAGGAGTAGACTGTGCGATTCTTATGAATCCAGAAGTTTGGGTTGCTTCAGGTCACGTTGGAGGGTTTTCAGATCCATTAATGGATTGTAAAGAATGTAAGGCTAGATTTAGAGCAGATAAAATTGTAGAAGATCACATGACTGAAAATGGAGCAGAGGTAGCGACTGCTGATGGTTGGACTAATGAAGAGTTAAAGAATTATATAGATGACAACAATATAATTTGTCCAAAGTGTGGAAAGAAGAACTACACGGATATAAGAAGATTCAATCTTATGTTTAAAACTTTCCAAGGGGTTACTGAAGATTCATCTTCAGAGATATATTTAAGACCTGAGACTGCACAAGGAATATTTGTAAACTTTAAGAGTGTTCAAAGAAGTGCGAGAAAGAAAGTACCTTTTGGTATAGCTCAAATAGGAAAATCTTTTAGAAATGAGATAACACCAGGAAACTTTACATTTAGAACAAGAGAATTTGAACAAATGGAGCTTGAGTTCTTCTGTAAACCGGGAACAGACTTAGAATGGTTCAACTATTGGAAAGATTACTGCTGGAATTTCTTATTAAACCTTGGAGTAAATAAGGATAGCCTAAGAATGAGAGATCACGGCGAAGAGGAACTATCATTCTATTCTAATGCAACTTCGGATATAGAATATTTATTCCCATTTGGTTGGGGAGAACTTTGGGGAATAGCTGATAGAACAGACTATGACTTAAAGAAACACATGGATCATTCAGGAGAGGATTTAAGTTACTTAGATCCAACAACTAATGAGAAATATATACCTTATTGTATAGAACCATCTCTAGGTGCTGATAGAGTTACTCTTGCATTTTTAGTAGATGCTTATGATGAGGAAGAACTTGAAGGAGGAGATGTAAGAAACGTATTAAGATTACATCCAGCTCTTGCACCATTTAAGGCAGCAATACTTCCTCTTTCAAAGAAGCTTTCAGAAAAGGCTACAGAGGTTTATAGTAAACTTAGTAAACACTTCCCAGTTGACTATGATGAGGCTGGCTCTATAGGTAAGAGATATAGAAGAGAAGATGAGATAGGAACTCCTTTCTGTATAACAGTAGACTTTGATACTTTAGAAGATAATTCTGTAACAGTAAGAGATAGAGATACTATGGAACAAATAAGAATAGGAATAGATGAACTTGTTAACTATATAAATGGCAAGATGGATTTTTAAAGAAATGCTCTCCTTTGGGAGGGCATTTTTTATATAGATATTTGAACTTTATACTTAATAAAAACTATAAGATTTTTAAAATAAATATTAGTTTATGCATTTAAAAAAGTGAATTTATATATCATATTCAAATTCGATTTTTGAATATGATGTAAGGCACAGTAGATTAAAAATTATTTCTATGTACCTTAAGTATAAGGTATATCTATATTAATCTTAGACTTAGATTTATTGAATAATATTTAATGGAAATATATAATTATATTGATATATTATTTTATTTTTTATATTTAGGGAGTTGATCTAAAATGGCTACATTTAATATAAATATTTTAAAAGGAAATGTTATTTACACACCAAAGTTTGGGGAACTTAAGGTTGTAAAAAATGGTTATATTGTGGTCCAAGATAATAAGGTAGTAGGAGTTTTTGAAAGTCTTCCAAAAGAGTATACCTCATTAGAAATTCATGATTATGGAGATAAAATTATAATTCCAGGATTTGTAGACCTTCACTTTCATGCTCCACAGCTTTCAAACAGAGGACTTGGAATGGATAAGGAGTTATTACCGTGGCTTGAGAGTTATACATTTCCTGAGGAAGCAAAGTATTCTAATTTAGATTATGCAGAAAAGGCATATAAGAAAGTTGTTAAAGAGTTATGGAAATATGGTACAACTCGCTCAGTTTTATTTGGAACTATCCATAAAGATTCTACAAATATACTAATGGACCTTTTAGCTAAAGCAGGGCTTGGAGCCTATGTTGGTAAGGTTAATATGGATAGAAATTCTCCAAACTTTTATATAGAAGAAACCAGTAAATCTATTAAGGATACAGAGGAGTGGCTTGAAGAGACGCATAATAAATATGATATGGTTAGACCTATAATAACCCCAAGATTTGTTCCAACTTGTACACCAGAGCTTATGAAGGGATTAGGAGAATTAGCTAGAAAGTATAATGTTCCAGTTCAATCCCATTTATCTGAAAACCAAGGAGAAATAGATTGGGTTTCTAATTTACACCCTGAAAGTTCTTTCTATGGTGAAGTTTATAATAATTATGGACTATTTGGGCATCAACCAACCATAATGGCTCATTGTGTTCATGGAAATGATGATGAAATAGAGCTAATGGCTAAAAATAAGGTTTATGTTGCTCACAGTCCACATTCTAACAATAACTTATCAAGTGGTATAGCACCAATAAGAAAGCTTGCAGAGAAAGGCATTCCAGTAGGACTTGCCTCTGATATATCTGGAGGACATGCTGTATCTATGACAAGTGTTATGGCTGCGGCAGCTCAAGTATCAAGATTAAAGTGGCTTGAAATGAACAAAGAATATGAAGCACTATCAACACCTGAACTTTTATATCTAGCAACTAAGGGTGGTGGAAGTTTCTTTGGAGAAGTTGGAAGCTTTGAAGAAGGGTATGAGTTTGATGCCTTAGTTATAGATGATGAGAGTTTAAAAGATTTAAATCAGCGTACATTAGAGGAAAGACTTGAAAGATATATATATATAGGAGATGATAGAAATATCATTGAAAGATATGTAGCTGGTAAGAAAATAGAAGAACCAAGTTTTTAAATAATATTTAAGCATAATATAAATTGATATATAAAGTGAATTATGAAAAAAATTGAATAGGTTTAAGTTAAATGTGCTATAAAAACAAAAAAATATTTCAAATTTAAGGGGGCAATATTATGGAAAACTTTAAGTATTTTATGCCTACTAAGTGTTATGTAGGGCAGAATTGTATTAAGAATAATGGAGAAGAAATTAAAAGTATAGGAAAAAAGGCATTAATAGTCACAGGAAGAAGATCATCTAAGGAAAATGGCTCTTTAGATGATATAGTAGATACTTTAAATACTTTAGAAATAGACTATGTTATTTTCGATGAAGTAGAAGAAAATCCTTCATTAGAGACTGTAGATAAGGCTTCAAATTTAGGAAAAGAAGAAAATGTGGATTTTGTAATTGGAGTTGGAGGAGGATCTCCTATTGATGCTTCTAAGGCCATTGCTGTTCTTATAAAAAATAAAGATTATAATGCCTTTAATTTTATTGGAGTAGAACCTCTAGAAGGAGTTCCAGTAATAGCTGTAGCAACAACGGCGGGAACAGGAACAGAAGTTACACAATACGCTATAGTTACAGATCATAAGGAAAAGACTAAGAAAAATATAGGACATAGTGTTTTTCCAAAGCTAGCTTTCTTAGATTCTAAGTATATGGATAATATGTCTTATAAAAATACTGTAAGCACAGCTCTAGATGCTTTTTCACATCTTGCTGAGGCTTATCTCAATAGTAATGCTAATATATTAAGTGATTTATACTGTGAAAAAGGTATAGAAATATTTGGGGAGTGTATATCTAATTTATTAAATAAAACATTAGATAATAACTTAAGGGAAAAACTTATGATGGTGTCAACTTTAGGAGGAATGGCCATAGCTCAAGTAGGAACTTCTCTTCCTCATGGTATGGGTTATGCATTGACTTACAACAAAGGCTTATCTCATGGTATAGCAAATACAATATTATATAAAGAATATTTAAAGAGCTTTAATAATAAAGAAAGAGTAGAGAAAATAATATCTCTTATGAATCTTAAATCTTTAGACGAGTTTGGAGAGGCTCTAGATAAGCTTATAGATGTAGAGATTAAAATTACAGAAGATGAGATTAAAGCCTATGCTAAAGATATGGCTAAAAATGCAGGGAAGCTTAAGAATCACCCAGAAAACATAGACGAGGAAGGACTTTTTAATATATATAAGAAAAGTTTAATTAAATAGCATCTTTGCTTTAGATAGTTTGAAGTATAAGAGGTATTAAACTAAAATTTATAAAATAAGTTTAGTTAGTTATTCTGAGACTTTAACATGTAAAAATTTAATATTTAAAATCCAATAAAGTCAATAGAATAACTTAGACGAAACAATGAATTAAATAATATTAAACATTATTATAATGATTTAAAGTAAAAAAACATCTATTTATGAAGAAATAATTTTAAATAGATGTTTTTTATTTAAACAAAAAACTAGGAAAATGATATAATTAAAGAAAAAAGAGTCAAAGATTATAAATAAAAATAAAATGAATATAGGTAGTATTTTCTAGGAGGAGCACTATGAAAAGAGATTTTGATGAATTTAAAAGTTATATAAGAGGAAAGAAGGTAGCGGTAGTAGGCATAGGTGTTAGTAATATTCCACTTATAAACTTTTTAATAGACTTAGGAGCTCAAGTTACAGCTTTCGATAAAAAAAATAAAGATGACCTTGGAGATATAGCAGAAGATTTTTTAAATAAAGGGGTAAGCCTAGAACTTGGAGAGGGATATTTAGATAAACTTGTAGGATTTCAGGTTATATTTAAGACTCCAGGTATGAGAATAGATAGTGAGGCCTTAGTTAAGGCTAAAAATGCAGGAGCAAAAATAACATCAGAGATGGAGGAGTTTGTTAAGTACTGCAAGGCTAAGATATATGGAATAACAGGAAGTGACGGTAAAACTACAACTACATCCATAGTATATAATCTTTTAAAAGAAGAAGGGATTACTACTTGGGTTGGGGGAAATATAGGGACGCCATTATTTTCTAAGATAGAAGAAATAGAAGAGCATCATAGAGTTGTATTAGAATTATCTTCTTTCCAACTTATGACTATGGATGTTTCTCCAGAAATATCTATGGTTATTAACTTAAGTCCTAATCATTTAGACATGCATAAGGATATGGAAGAGTATGTAGATTCAAAGAAGAATATATTTAAGTACCAAGATAAAGATTCAGTACTTATTTTAAATAGAGAAAATGAAATAACTTATTCCTTTGAGAAAGAAGCTAAAGGAGAAGTTAGAATGTTTTCAAGTAATAGAAAGTTAGAAAATGGAGCTTATTACTTGGATGGAGAGTTATACGTATATGGACAAAAGGTTTGCAGTAGTGAAGATATAGCTATAAAGGGACTTCATAATGTAGAGAATTATTTAGCTGCCTTTACAGCGGTTAAGGATGAAGTTTCTATAGAAACAATGAAAAAAGTTGCAGCTACATTCACAGGAGTTAACCATAGAAATCAATTAGTTAGAGAAGTAAGTGGAGTTAAGTATTATAACGATTCTATAGGATCAAGCCCTACAAGAACTTTAGCAACTATAAGTGTATTTGATAAGCCTGTAATTTTAATAGCAGGAGGGTCAGATAAGAATCTTCCTTTTGATGATTTAGCTTTTAAAGGCTATGAACATATTAAAGAAATAATACTTATGGGAGCTACAAAATATAAAATAATGGATGCATTCCAAAAGTTAAAGGAAGAAAAGAATATAGAGGTTCCCCATCATATAGTTTCAAGTTTAGAAGAAGCAGTTAAAAAATCTAGTGAGATAGCTGAAAAAGGAGACTAGGTAGTTTTATATACAGCGTGCGCAAGTTTTGATATGTTTAAAAACTTTGAGATTCGTGGAAATAAGTTTAAGGAATTAGTAGAAGAACTTTAGTATATAGATTTACCGTATGACATTTGAAACTAAACTTCAAACTACAATAATTTGTAGTCAATTTAAAAATCGAGTTTTCATATAATAGAAAGAGTGTGGTTATATTTTTAGCCACACTCTTTTTATATATAATGAATGTAATGGATTTAATCTGTTTTATATAGTTAATTTTTTTATTGGAATGATTAAATTTTTATAACGCAAAACTCCAATGTAAGTTTATATTTTTATTAGTTCAATAGTTTACTTAGTTATTATATAGAAATAAATAAAAAAACTTAAAACTTTTTCCAAAGTCACATCGTTTTATAAGTGTAAGGGGGAGATAGGATTATATGAATAATAGTGACTTAGAACTTATAGATAGTATCCTAAAAGGAAATAAGTATGCCTTAGATATATTGGTTAGAAAACATTATAAAACCATATATTGTTATGTTTATAGAAATATAGGCGATGAAAGTCTTTCTTATGATTTAACTCAAGAAATATTTATAAAAGTTATAAAAAATATTAAATCTTTTAACAGTGATAAAGAGTTTAAATATTGGATGTTAAAGGTAGCATTAAATCATTGTAGAGATTACTTTAAAAGCAAGAGCTTTAAAGAATTTTCTCATCTAGAGCTTAAGGAAGAGATTAAAGAGGATAACAATATAATAGACTTTCTTGAAAAGAAAGAAAACACTAAGAGAATAAAAGATGCCCTGATGAAGTTACCAGAGGTCCAGAGAGAAGCAATAATATTTAAGTATTATAATGATATGAAAATATCAGAAGTGGCAGAGGTTTTAGATATTTCTCATAATACGGTGAAATCAAGGATATATCAAGGGATAAAAAGACTTAAAGGGATTTTAATTGGAGGTGATGATGGTGATAAAAAGAGAGATGATAAAAGAAGAGTTTTCTGATTTGTTCTTAGAAGATCCAATTGATGAAGAAGATTTAGATGTTATATTAAATAGCTTAGAAGATTTTATTGTTCCTAATATAGATGAAAAAGAGATAGATAAATGTATAAGTACAGTTCAAAGCTATGTACCAAGGGAAAGTAAGGATTTATTACTTAAAGCTAAAGAGGTTTATGAGAAATTTAAATTAGAGACTTCTTATATAAGTATGTCTTATTGGATATGTAGTATATTGATTTTTATAAGTTTAATAGGTTTGGCTTATTATGATAACTTTGAGGGGACTAGTATAGTAATGGCACTTACCCCTATACCAGTATTTTTAGGGATAAGGCAATTATTTATTTCTATGGAAGAGGGAGTTATGGAACTAGAACTTAGCCTTAAAATAAGTTTTAGCGAGAGATTTATTATAAGGCTAATAATAATAACATTATTCTCTATATTCATTAATACCTCATGTATTGTCTTTATGGAGATTATAAAACCAAGTGTAAATATTTTATATGATATTTATTTTTCATTAAGTTATATAGCAATAATTATGGGAGTTTCATTAATTATATGTACTAATATAAGGAATACTCAAGTTTCCTTAGGGACTATGAGTATATTTATAGCTTTAGCAGAGCTTATATCTCTTTCAGAAGGAATGGAAGCTATCATATATGCTAATTTGATGCTTTATTTTATTATACTGGGTTCTGTTATAGTTTTATCTATATTAAGTATAAAGAACTTTTTTAGTAATGGCATAGAAATGAACTTTTATAAAGGTTAAAAATATAAGTTTATCTGATGGCTACCAATTGTAACACCCAAATCCTCTTAAAATGTGGAGGATAATAGTTTCTACGCCACTAGATTAAATTATCTAATCTTCAGATGGTGGAAAGAACACCATCTGAAGGAAGATCCGTTTTATATATAAAAAAGGAAGGAGAGCAATATGGAATTAGAATTAAAGGGGATAAGTAAGATATACAATAAGGAAAAAAGAGCTTTATCTAATATAGATTTAAAACTTACTGAAGGTGTGTATGGACTTTTAGGTCCTAATGGAGCAGGAAAGAGTACTCTTATGAAAATTATGGCAGATGTTTTAAAGGAATCTCAGGGAAGGATATATTTAGATTCTAAAGATAAAAAGATTTTAGATGAAGAGTATAGAGATAATATAGGATATCTTCCTCAAGATATAGGTTTTTATAAGAATTTCACTGCTGAAAAGTTTATGGGGTATATAGCAGCATTAAAAGGAATGGAGAAAAGAAGGGCTAAAGAGGAAACAGAGAGGTTTCTTAAGCTAGTAAACCTTTATGAATATAAGAATAAAAGAATAGGAACATTTTCAGGAGGAATGAAGCAAAGGTTAGGTATAGCGCAAGCTTTATTAAACAATCCTAAAGTTTTAATATTAGATGAGCCTACTGCAGGACTTGATCCTAAAGAAAGAATTAGATTTAGAAATATATTATCAGAAATATCGGGGGATAGGATAGTTTTATTATCTACTCACATAATTTCAGATATTGCTTATATATCAAAGGAAATAATATTAATAAAGGATGGGGAAATACTCACCCAAAATTCTTTAAATGAACTCTTAAGAAGTATTGATGGAATGGTATGGAGGATTAAAGTGTCGGAAGATAAGTACTTAAATATTGAGAGAAAATATATAGTATCTAATGTCTTTAGAACATCATCTTCCATAGAAGTGAGGATTATCAGTGATGAAAAGCCATTAGAAGATGCAGTTAAAGAAGAACCTACTTTAGAAGATTTATATTTATATTATTTTAATGAGGGGATGGAGGAACATGGAGCTTGTTAAATATGAGATATATAAAATATTTTCAAGAAAGAGTATATATGTAGTATTTCTATTATTTATTGTTATGTTTTCTGGAGAAGTAATTAGTGATAGTGCTTATAATAATGACAAGTTTGGATCTAAGGATACTATTATAAAGGAATATGTAAAGTTAGAAGGAGATATAAAGGAAGATAGGATAAGGGATTCTAAAGAGTATGTCAAAAGTATGGTTAGAGATAAAAAAGTAGATAGAATAGACTATTCAGATTACAATCCAGAAGAAAGTCTAAAATTAAAGATATATAAGGATTATGCTTTTCAGGGAAGAGAAACTTATACAACTATTCAAGGTGAATGGGATGAAATTTATACTTTATCTTCCGTAGAGGAAAATATTAATAAACTTAAGGAAGATGGAGAGGAGAATAGTTTTAAATATAGAGAGAACTTAAAGATAAAAGACCTTCTTAATAATATAGAAGATGATGAGTTTAACTACTTAGGATCCTGGGAGAGTTTAATTACCTCTTTTACAGGCACTGCTGCAATAATAGGGATACTATTAATTCTTGGACTCAGTGAGATATTTAGTGGAGAAGATATAAGTAATATGAACCTTTTAATACTCAGCTCAAGGCATGGAAGAAAAAAGTCTATATTTAGTAAGTTAGGAGCAGCTGCACTATATTCTTTAATAGTATTTCTAGCGGTAACTATATTTTCTATGATGGTGCCAATTATTTTAAACGGGTTAAATAATGGAGATACAGCATCACTAAGGGATATAGGTGAATTTACTAGCTCACCCTATGAGATTAGTGTAGCTAAATACTATTTATTTGCTAATATATTTAGATTTATTGTGATTTTAGCTTTCGCAATAATAGTAACTTTCATATCATCTTTAACTAAAAAACCTATGATGACTATGTTCATATCTTTAGTGATTCTTTCATATGGAGATATTATTATAGCATTTAAGATTTTAAGAGAGAGTTTTATATCAGTTCTAGGATATTTAAGTCCATTAAAGCTTATGCAAGTTAACATTGTATTTAGAGAGTTTAAAGCTTTTAATATATTTGGATATCCAGTTCTTTATCCAGTTATGGCTATTATAGCAATGATAGTAGTTATATTAATATGTACAAGCTTATCTTATTATAAAGTAAAAAACAGAGAAGCTTAATATAAAAATTATAAGATTATATGGTTTGATAGTGTTTAGTTGTTTATGAATAAAAATTTATTAATAACTGAGATTCATGTTCTACGATATAGAATTAAACCTTTAAAAAATAAGTTCATTATTTAAAATTTAAAGGCTTAAATAAAATATTTACTCGTAACATATGTTACAGATTAATACCCACCATTTTTGTATAATTTACTTATAAATTGATTTAAGAAATAATTTTAATAGGATATATATAAAATCTTAGGAGGGTATTTTATGGGAATGTTTTGTTTTCAATGTCAAGAAACAGTAGGATGTAAAGGCTGTACAGTAAGAGGGGTTTGTGGTAAGACAGAGGACTTAGCTAAAATTCAAGACTTACTTGTATATGTTACAAAAGGTATAGCAGCCATAAGTGAAAGAGGAAGACAAGTTAATGTTATAAATAAATTAGTAGATAAGTTTGTAATAGAATCTTTATTTGCTACCATAACAAATGCTAACTGGGATAACTCAGTATTTGTAAGTAGAGTAAAAGAAGGATTAAAGCTTAGAGAAGAGTTAAAGGCACAGGTTAAAGTAGCTGGAGGAGATTTAAAAGATTTACCAGAGGCTTCACTATGGGTACCAGCTAATGATGAAGAAATGCTTGAAAAAGCTTCAAAAGTTGGAGTTCTAGCAACAGAGAATGAGGATGTAAGATCCTTAAGAGAGCTTATAACTTATGGAGTAAAGGGATTAACTGCATATATGAAGCATGCTAATCAATTAAACTATGATAATGATGAAATAAGCGGATTTATGGCTAAAGCTTTAGCAGCAACATTAGATGATTCAAAGACTATAGATGAATTAATAGGATTAACATTAGAAACTGGTAAGTTTGGTGTAGATGGAATGGCTTTACTTGATAAGGCTAATACTGAAAGCTACGGACATCCAGAACTTTCTAAGGTTAATATAGGAGTTAAAAACAATCCAGGAATATTAATAAGTGGACATGACTTAAAAGATATAGAAGAGTTATTAAAGCAAACAGAAGGAACAGGGGTAGATATATATACTCATAGTGAAATGTTACCAGCTCATTACTACCCACAATTAAAGAAGTATTCTCATCTAGTAGGAAACTACGGAAATGCATGGTGGAAGCAAACTGAAGAGTTTGAAAGCTTTAATGGACCGATACTTATGACAACTAACTGTTTAGTACCACCAAAAGATTCTTATAAGGATAGAGTTTATACAACAGGAATAGTTGGACATGCTGACTTAAAGCATATAGAAGCAGACGAAAATGGAGTTAAGGATTTTAGTGAAATAATAGAACACGCTAAAAGATGTGCTTCTCCAATAGAAATAGAGCAAGGAGAAATTATAGGTGGATTTGCTCATAATCAAGTGTTTGCATTAGCAGACAAGGTTGTAGATGCAGTTAAATCTGGAGCTATAAAGAAATTCTTTGTAATGGCAGGCTGTGATGGACGTGCTAAATCAAGAAACTACTATACTGAATTCGCTGAGAAACTTCCAAAGGATACAGTTATATTAACTGCTGGATGTGCTAAGTATAAGTATAACAAATTAAACTTAGGAGATATTGGAGGAATACCAAGAGTTTTAGATGCTGGACAATGTAACGACTCATTCTCATTAGCATTAATAGCATTAAAACTTAAGGAGGTATTTGAGTTAAATGATATAAATGAATTACCAATATGTTACAATATAGCTTGGTACGAGCAAAAGGCTGTAATAGTATTACTTGCATTATTACATCTTGGTGTTAAGAATATACACTTAGGACCAACTCTACCAGCATTCCTTTCACCAAATGTAGCAAAAGTACTAATAGATACTTTTGGAATAGGTGGAATTACAAATGTAGATGACGATTTAGAAATGTTCTTAGGATAGTCCATAATTCACATTTAAATATATAGTGTAAAAATAGATACCACTTTAAATATAAGTGGTATCTATTTTGTGTTATATAGAAGAGCCGCTATTATCCTTTATTATTATGATATATTTGATCAATGCATATTACCAGTGAGAGAATAAATTCAGGACTTTCATCATCATTTATGTCTACACAGTAGTAATCCTTTAGAGAGAAAAAAGTCTTTGATACAGTACATACAACTCTTCTATTTTTACAAATTGTAAAGTCATGACCAAGAACATTTCCATCAATGGTATAGTCTCCAAAGCTACTAGATACTGAAAGGTTTTTTGTGAAAAGTGAAATCTTTGCCTTTAAATTAGCAACTACATTGTTTCCCATTATAATATTATATTCAGGTAGAAACCTAAAAACACTTTGCTTTATTTCACATACCTCATTGTTTTTATTGTCATAGATTCTAAGATGATTACCAAAAGATATAATTTTTGATAACACCTTAAAAACATCATTTTCGTATTGATCTTTTATATAGAACACATCTCTTATAGAAAAAAACTTTTCTTTTATAAAATATTTCATTTGAAATCACCTCTAAGATATTTATAGAAAATATTATATCAATGTATTCATACTAATTCCAATAAACATACAATTAGACATATTATTAAAGATAGTAGTTAGAAGAATATAACTCCTTATGATATTTTTGTGATTTTATATTTTATGAGTAGCGTTAATGTCAATAAATATGAAGAGTTATCTAACTCTTTTAAAGGAGTGTTAGGAGGGGGAGATGGAATAGTTGGAAGCGGAGAAGAAAGTGCTGGAGAAGATTCTAAAGAAGATATAAAGTCATTAAGCGAAGAAGAAAAATTAATTGATATAAAAGATAATATAGAAAAATATGCTTCTGAGTCTCAAATTAAAGATTCAATAACCACTACCATAGAAGAAAGAGGTTTAGTTATAAGTTTCAAAGATACAATGTTCTTTGATATAGGGAGAGATGAAATAAAAGATGAAGCTAAGGATAAATTAGTAAAAATAAGTAGTATTTTAAATAAGATGGATAATTACATAAGAGTGGAAGGGCATACTGATAATATTCCTATAAAGAATAATGAATTTAAATCTGATTGGCAGTTATCAGCTCTTAGAGCTACAAATGTTACTGAGTTTCTTATAGAGTATGGAGATATTTCTCCAGAGAGAATATCAGCAGTAGGATATGGAGAGTACAGACCTATAGAAAATGAGAATACTGAAGAAGGAAGAAGTAAAAATAGGAGGATTGATATAGTATTATTAAATAGTAAGTTCAATAATAGCGAGAATAAAAAATAAACTATACCTAGTGTATCAATACAAAAAATATAGAGGAAAATAGAGAAATTAAGAGGAGACTAAAAACAATTTAAAAAAATTAGTAATAATACCATGTTAGTTAATAACTAACGTGGTATTATATCAATTGTCGCAAATAACTAAACAGAAATGTTACCACTTAAAAATAATTTAAAAAAGTGTTGACACAGTTTGTTAAGAGTGATAATATAAAGAAGTCGCTTGAGGGCGACATGGTCTTTGAAAATTAAACAG
>NZ_JBFNEO010000007.1:0-28304 GCF_040797585.1 Clostridium sp. | reverse complement strand
CCCGGAACCAACGGTTTTGGAGACCGCTACTCTACCAATTGAGCTATACCCCTAAGTACATTAGTATTATAATATATGTTTTTATAGTATGTCAAGATATATTTAATTTTTATTTATAAAAAGTATATTTAATTATCTATAGATAGACTATATGATAATTGGAACTAAATCACAAGTTACCATTATTTAAAACATATTTAAAGATTGAGTTTTAGATAGTTTATTTATATTATAAGCTGGTGATGCATGAAATATAATCAAACTAAATTACTTTCATAGAGAGATAAAAATATAGTCCCCTAAATAGGCAACTATATCTTTATACATAAGATTAAACTTATAATTCCATATAGAATTATACTAATTAACCTCTTATTGTTTATTGAAAAATTAAAAACATAGTTATGTTTCCCGTTATAACACCTATTATTAAGCCCATCTCTTATTTCCTTCCATGCTGAAAATAAGTTTTTTATTACTAAAGAACATACATATCCAAAATCCTTAATAGAATTTTTATATCCATTAAATCCCCCTCTAGACTTTACAGCTTTGAAGGTTGTATTAAATTCATCTTCTATTATAATTAAGAATCTTTCCATGGATTTTGCTATGTCTCCAACCTCTCTTAAAAAGTCACTTTTACTCACTAATGATATTATATGATCCAGTGGCGTAGTTAGTGACAATAAACTTATGGTTAATGCTCCATTTAAAGTTCTTAATATTATAATTAGAATAGATGTATTATTTCCTATAAATAAAATAGGTATTATGGACATAAAAGAAAATGTAAATCCTATAGCTAAAAACTTTCCTACAATATTCAAAGGTATTTTAGACTTTAAAACTAATATGGTAATTAGCATTATATTAAAAAGCATAATATAAATATTTTCAGTATATGAACCTAATATAAGAGATACAAAAGTTATCATAAGCTTTTCTAAAGGGTGTATATAAGTATTTTTGTTTATTCTAGCATGTAGATTTATTTCCCTTATCATATTTCTTTTTACCTACAAAGTATCCTATAAACCCTGCTCCTGCTGCTGCTTGAAATGCAAATAAAAAGCTCTCAACTTCTCCTGAAGGTGGCTCCCAAAGGCTTTCAAACCATGGCTCATAGTCCTTATTTATTTCTGTTATTAATTCTTCTGCCTCAGCATCTGCCCCTTCAAAGGGTGCTTCTTTAGATATTACCAATGGAGCTACTATTAATAAAGCACATAAGGCTAATAATATTAAATTCTTATTTTTCATTTTATAGTCCCTCCTTAAGGCTTAATAATTCATCACTACAGTGTTTAGTTACAAAATCATATATTATAACTGATATTATTCCTTCTACTATTGCTAAAGGTATTTGCGTTACTGCAAACAATCCTCCAAAGCTTATGAAAGACTCAAGTATTCCTCCACTACCACTTGGAAAAGCCAATGCAAGTTGAAGAGATGTAACAATATAAGTAACTAAATCTCCTAAGGCAGCTCCTAAGAATACTGCAATTCTTATGTTCTTTTTCTTAAATAGTCTATAAACAAAATATGCTACAAAAGGTCCTACTATCCCCATAGAAAGCACATTAGCACCTAGGGTAGTTAACCCTCCATGAGCAAGGAGTAAGGATTGAAAAAGTAATACTATTAAAGATATAGCTCCCATAACTGTAGGTCCAAATACTATAGCTCCAAGACCTGTACCCGTTGGATGAGATGAACTTCCTGTCACAGATGGTAGCTTCATAGCTGACATCATGAAAACATAGGCTGCCATTAAAGCAAGGAGCATTTTTAATTCCTTATTGCTTCTAGTACTTCTTTTAATATCTCTTATACTCAAGTATAGGAAAGGTAGCGCCAATACTCCATAGAATAAACTCCACTTAAGTGGTAAAAAACCTTCTGCTATATGCATAGCGTAGGCATTGTGTGGTATTGTCATAGCTAAAGCCATAACAAAGATTACATAAAGGATCTTTTTCATTTTATTTCCCCCTAAAAGTTTTATTTTAATAAAGAACCTATTAATATAAATAGAATCCTAATTAAACTCTTTTAATAAGAACTTACTATTACCTATGACTAATTTAATGATGTAAGTAATTTTATACTCTTTTAAGTAGTCTCTTAGTCTTCCAAATAGGATTAAAAGTATTAATCCCACCTAAAGGCAAGAATTCTTCTACTTCCTCTATAATTTATTCTTTTGGTATTAAACCATCTTTCCTTTAGTTAATCCTTTAATGTTTTAATCTTAGATATAGTTATTCTCCCTAAGATAATTTATAACTTCCTCTTCCTTTGTAAATATATTTGTATTTTCACTATCTTCTCTTTCAATGATTATTACATCAACGTTACTATCTAATGCTGACTTCACTTTTTCTAAGGCTCCTCCTTGCACTCCACTATCTTTTGTTATAATTGCCTTAGCATTATACTCCTCAATGAAAGCCTTATTAAGGCTATAACCTATTGGACCTTTTATGGCTACTATATCCTCTGGTCTTATTCCACTAAATAATAATTCATCCATGACCTCTTTAGACGGAAGAACCCTGTGAATTATTCTATTTTTAATATTAAGACTCATTATCTTCTTTATATTTCTACTTCCAGTGGTATTTAGTATATTTCCATCTATTCTATTTAGGATACTTTCTAGCTCCTCATAGGATCTAACCCTTATTATTCTTCTATCCTCTATGCCCTTTAAAACTCCTGGTCTTTCATATCTTACGTACTGAATATTAACATCACTGCAAGCTTCTCTAGCGTTTTTACTTACTTCTTTTGCATAAGGATGAGATGCATCTACTAAGGCTTTTATATTGAATCTAGTTATTAAACTTTTAAGTCCTTCTATGTCCAAAGGTTCTGTATTTAAATAATGTATTTTATATTCCTTTAATAGATCACCACCATAGGAAGTGGCTGTTGATACAACAATTCTATCTGTATATTTATTAGCAAGAGATAAAAATTCTCTCCCCTCTGAAGTTCCTAATATAAATCCTACCACTATGATTCCTCCTAAAAGTAAATCTTACTAAATTCTAAAATACGTTTGAAACTTATATTTTATCTATTAACTTTGTATCCTCTTGGGGTTATAAATTGTCCATTTTTTATAAAGCTCTTAGAATTTCCTATTATCACTATAGAGAACATATCCACAACAGAATCATCAAAGTTTTCTATGGTAAATAGCTTATAACTTTCCCCTTCCCTTAGGGCATGTCTTACAACAGCTACTGGAGTAGAATTTTCTCTATATTGTTTTATAATCTCTATAGCTTCTCTTAAATAATGTGGTCTTCCCTTGCTCTTAGGGTTATATAAGGATATAACAAAGTCTCCCTTAGCAGCTAAATCTACTCTATTTTTTATATCCTCATAAGGAGTCATCAAATCACTTAAACTTATATTACAGTTATCATGCATAAGTGGTGCTCCAACTACTGCTCCTGCCGCACTTGATGCTGTTATTCCTGGTATTATCTCTACATTTTCATCCTCTTTCATTTCAAGAATTAATCCTGCCATACCATAAATCCCTGCATCTCCTGTACTTATAAGAGCTACAGTGTTTTCCTTGCTTAGGGCTAAGGCTTCTCTACATCTGTCCTCTTCTCCCCTCATTCCATTAGAGAATATCTCTTTCCCCTCTAGTAATGGTTTAACCATATCTATATATTTAATGTAACCTGCAACTATATTACTCTCCTCTATAGCCTCTTTAGCCCTTAAACTCATATGTGAAAGTCCTCCTGGACCAATACCTATAACATAAAGTTTTCCCATATTTTTTTCCTCCTGTATCTATATATTTAATTGATATAATACTTTATCTCATAACTAAAATTCTTTTAATCTATAATCTCGCCTATGGTTAATGTTATACCTTCATATTTTAATTTTCCTTTTAATATTGTTCCACCCAGTAGCTCTACTGAAGGTTCTGATACAGCCCTTACCCCAAGGGTCTTAAATACAAAGTCACTTCCTTCATATTTATTATCCACCTTACTTATTTCTTCTCTAGAAAAGGTTTCAAAGGGGCAGTTAAGTAGTGATGCTAAATCATTTATTGCCTTCTCATCCTTTTTTATGTGAGCAGATCCTACCTTAAGTACAGCTCTTTTATCTATGTTATTCTCCTCTAAAGTTCTAGTAACCCACTGTATAAGTTTATTAGAATCCATATTTTTTCTACAGCCTATTCCAAGTACTATATTCTTTGATATAAGTCTTAATACAGTAGCTTCATCTTTTATATTAGTGTCATGTATTTTATTAGTTATCCAAACCATATTGTCACAGGGTGTATAAGCCTCTTCATATCCTTTAGGACAAGTCACTTTTTCCCTGTCATCTTTAAAGAACACTTTTTCTCTCTCTACAAGTCTTGAAGCTATGTATTTCGCTTTTTTTAAATCCTCTATAATAAGATTCTCTTCCTTTGCCACAATATCCGGAGCCACTACCCCTATGGTATCTGTAGCTGTTGTTATTATAGGCTGATTTTTAAGAATCCTTGAAACCTCTAAAGCAAGATCATTAGCTCCCCCAAGATGTCCTCCTACAAGACTTATGGTGTATTTATTACTATAATCAACTACAACAACTCCTGGATCTTTATCCTTCCCCTTAAGAAAGGGTGCTATAGCTCTTACTGCTATACCAACAGAAGTTATAAATATAACACCTTCACAGCTTTCCATTAAATATTTAGTAACAGTAGAAAGATTGAAATTTTCTACTGTATTTTTAGAAAATAATTCTATATCCATACCTTCTTTAATAAGGCCTGCAATTTCATCTCCCCTTGATGTTACACTTATAACTCCTATCATAGTTTTCATCCTTTCTAAAGTAGCATATGTTTTTATAGCCCTTTATTTTTCTGCATCTCTATACATATGAGAGAAGGTTTTATCATATAAAAGACTCTTCTCATAATCACAGTCTATGAAATCTCCTACTAGTATTTGAGCACACTTTTTAATCCCTGCTTCATTTACCTTCTTTGAAATATCATCTAATGTACCAAAGATTATTCTCTCATCTTCCCAAGTGGCTCTTTCTACAACAGCTATAGGAACATTTCTTCCATAGCCCTTTTTAAGCTTTTCTACCACCTTATCTATCATAGATATGGATAAGAATATGGCCATGGATGCTCCAATAGATGCTAATCTCTCTAAATCCTCTGTTTCTGGTACTGGAGTTCTTCCTTCCACCCTTGTTAAAATAACTGTTTGAGTTACAGAAGGAAGGGTAAACTCCTTCTTTATACTAGAAGCCGCTGCTACAAAAGAGCTAACCCCTGGTACTACAGAATACTCTATATTAAGCTTGTCCAGTTCATCCATTTGCTCTTTTATAGCTCCATATATAGAAGGGTCCCCTGTATGTAACCTAACTATCTCTTCTCCATTTTCATTTGCTTCTTCCATAACTTTAATAACTTCCTCTAAAGTCATAGAAGCAGAGTTATGTATTTTTGCCCCTTCTTTGCAGTACTCCAAGTGTTCTTTACTTACTAAAGATCCAGCATATATTACAACATCAGCTTTACCTAATATATCCCTTCCTCTTACTGTTATTAAATCTGCGCTTCCTGGACCTGCCCCTATAAAATAAACCATACTCTCGTCTCCTATCTACTTGCAATTATTAATGACATATAATCTCTACACTTTAATATCTCTTCTCTATCATCTAAGACAATTTGTCCTTCTCTTCCTGCTCTGCTTACATAAACATAGTTAAATCCTTTTTCTTCAAGTGTATTTAAAACCTCTTCTTCTTTTTTATAAACCTTCATTATAACCACATATCTTTCATCCTTTATATCACCTACTCTAGCAGCTGGTATAATTAAAAGAGGTTCATTTCCAACTACTAGGGTTCTATTTACAATACTTGCTGCTGCGCAGAAGGATGTTATTCCTGGTATAGTTTCTACCTGAAATCCAAGGTCCTCCATATGTTTTAAAAGATGAATATATGTGCTATATACATAAGGATCTCCTATGGTTAGAAATACTACTTTCTTTCCTTCTTTAAGCTTTTCTTCTATGGTTTTATAAGCTTCCTTAACTTTTATATCCTTATCTTTAGTTCCCATTGGGAATTGCTTTAATATAACCTCTGTTTTTTCTTTTATATAATCTTTAACTGTTTCTAAAGCTATACTTTCTCCACCTTCTGTAGCTGTAGGTGCAACTATAACATCAGCTTCCTTAATTATTCTTACTGCCTTCATAGTAACTAGTTCTTTATCCCCTGGTCCTACACCTATTCCTGTTAATTTAGCCATTATTAATTCTCCCTTCTTTTATTTAATACTTTCTGTACACGCTATTTTATAATTTATAATTAAACTATCTATTACAGTAACTTTTTATTTTGAATTAAATATAAGTTATATAATAATCTAAAAAATTTCTTAAGATATCTTTATTCCTTGTAATATAAATATTGGATTATTTGAGATCATCATATAAGTATCTTCTCTGTTTTTACTTATGTTAGCTAAGGTTATATCTATCTTAAAATGTAAATCTCTTAATATCTCTATGGCCTTATATGCATTATTTAAAGTTATAAAATTTAATACCATAGTTCCGTTAGCTTTAAGTAGTTCTGAAGATACTTCTATAATTTCCTTAATATCTCCACCACTTCCCCCTATAAATATAGAAGCAAAGGAAGATATATTATTTTTATCCTCTTTAAGATTATTTAAAATTTCAAGAGCCTCACCCTTAATGGTAACTACATTCCTGCAGTTGAACTTTTCTACATTTTCTTTTGTTATATTAAAGGCCTCTTCATCTCTTTCTATAGAATATACTGTTCCCTCTCTTAAAAGCTTTGCACATTGCACAGTTATACTTCCTGTACCTGACCCTACATCAATTACTTTAGAATTTTCTTCTAAGTTTAATTTACCTACTGAAAGTATTCTTATGTCCTCCTTGGTCATAGGACACTTTCCTCTTATAAATTCCTCATCTTTTATAAAAACCATTAAATCACCTCTACTACTACTACACTTAAATCTGAATATTCTTTATTTACAAGTTCCTCTGGCCTTCCTTTTGTTATCCTCTCATTGTCATAGGATAGGTTTTCTCCTATAAAAACCTTACAATTGATTGAATTGTTTAGTAAAAGCTCACATAGTCTCTTTGGGTTATTTTCCTTATCTGTAAGCCAAAAACTGAGTTTTCTATTTAAGACTTCCTTTATGAAGTCTGCCTTTCTTCCATGAACACTAGACACTAAAGCTTCATTCCAGCTCTTCCCCAAAATGCAAGCTAAATACTGAAAAGAGCTTATTCCTGGAGTTATAAATACTTCTCCTTCATAATTGTTCTTTATATAATTACTTATCCCATAGAATGTGGGATCCCCTGATGCAACTAATCCTATATTTTTGTCTTTATTCTCATTTATAAAATTTAAAGTTTCCTTTAATGACTCTACTACTATCTTGTCATTATCTATAAAACCTAAGGATTCTATTGCTCTTTTAAATCCAATAACTAAATCCACCTTATTTAAAACATCCAATGATCTAGGTATAATATAATCCCTATGCCCTGGACCAAGTCCCACAATATATACCATAAAACTCACCACTTCCACAGCTTTTAATTTATCTATATACTTTACAACTCAACTAGAGTAAAAAATTCATCTAAATTAAGCTTTCCTTTATTTTCTAAAAAACTAATAATTTATAAATTTTAATATCTTTATTGCTACAAAAGTTGTTAACTGTTCCCAAATATTCTGCAAAGAACTTTTTTCTCCTTTGAACCATAGTACATAATTATGTTGGTTTCTAGCTCTCCATAAGTATATTTATCTATCCTATCTTTAATCTTTCTCCCTATATTTTCATATAAAGGTGAAAAATCATCTCCTAATAGTTTTACTACAGCCTCTGTGGTTCTTTCCTCTAAAACCTTATTTATAAGCTCTAAGGGATAACCTAATAGAGTAAGCTCTAAGGCTATTACCTCAAGTCTTACATCGCACACTCTGCTATGGGTATTAAAGCATCCAAAGGCTATTTTACTCATCTTTCCTATATGTCCAACTAAGGTAATACTCTTTACCCCTTCAGCTATACAGGATTCTAGAGAAAATCCCACATAGTTTGAAATAACAACTATATTATCCTCCCTGTGCCCTAAATCTCTTAATAAGTCTTCTCCCATATTGCCAAACACTAGTACCAGTTCCTTATTCTTTAAGGCCTTTTGCTTTATCTCAATTTCTATGGATTCCTTTATGGCATCCTCTGACATTGGATATACTATACCGGAGGTTCCAAGAATAGATATTCCACCTACTATATTGAGCCTTGGGTTAAAGGTTTTTTTAGCTATTTCCTCTCCCCTTGGTACAAATATTTCTATTTCAACTCCAAGGTTTTTAGGCTTAACTCTTTTAACCTCTTCCTCTATCATCCTTCTAGGTACTGGATTTATAGCAGCTTCTCCCTCATCCACATAAAGCCCCTCTCCCATAACACGTCCAACACCTTTTCCGCCTTTTAATATAAAATCTTCTTTTGTCTTAGATGCTCTTGCCCATATTTCAATTCCATGGGTAGCATCTATATCGTCTCCACCATCTTTTAATATGCAGCATTCTACATAGTCTTTTCCCTTATTTATTTTTTCTATTTTAAGATTTAACACAATGCCCTTAGGTGTATCTATTTCAATATATTCAATCTCTTCATTGTTAAAAAGCATGTACGTGGCAGCCTTAGCTGCTGCAGTAGCACAAGAACCTGTGGTATATCCACACCTTAATTTTTTGCCACCACTATTTATATAAAGGTCTAACATTATCTCTCCACCACCATATATAAAAGAGCATTGACAATGGCTGCTGCTACTGTACTTCCTCCCTTTCTTCCTGTAACCGTTATGTATGGAATATTAAAACTTTCAAGCTCTTTTTTACTCTCACTAGCACCTACAAATCCTACTGGTACCCCAATTATAAGCTTCGGCTTTGCAGTTCCTTTCTCAATAAGCTCCTTAAGCTTAAATAAGGCAGTAGGAGCATTTCCAAAGACAAATATATCCACATTATCTTCCACGGCCTTTTCTACTCCAGCCATAGAGCGAGTTATTCCTCTTTCCTTTGCTATCTTATGGGTTTCATCTAAATTTACATAACATATAACTCTTCCCTGTGTTTTTTCTAAACCTCTTTTGTTTATTCCTGACAACGCCATATTGGTGTCTGTGTATATAGTAGCTCCTTTAAGTAGAGCTTCTTTTCCAGCCCCTATAGCTCCTTCACTTATTTTTATTAACTCCTGATACTGAAAATCTGCTGTAGTATGTATAACTCTTTTTACTATTTTAAGCTCTTCCTCTGTAAAATTATGAGGTGCCATCTCTTCCCCAATTATCTCAAAACTCTTCTCTTCTATTGCCATGGGGTTTTTAATATAATCCATAATATTCCTCCTTAAGTTCTACTACTAATTTTTATTATTTAAGGAAACTAAGTTCATTAAAAAATCTAAATTTCCAAAGAAGTGTATGTGTGGGTATCCTGCCAAAGTATTATTATTAAAATATCCACAATTCCATTTTAATAACTCACCATCATATCCTTGTTTTTCCACATCATAAATAGCTTCTTCCCCAGTGTCTATTGTTGACTTATGAAACTCATGGCAGTTTATAGATATATGGAGATTATTTTTCATGGTTACTTTTGCATAGCCAAATCTATTTAAAGACTTAGTCATTCTAGTTTTTCCATTAAAAAATCCCACCATTTTCTCCCCATCAATTTCCTCCATTAAGTACATAAGACCACCGCATTCCCCATAGCACTTAAGTCCATTCTCTAAAGCTTTCTTTATACTACTTCTCATAGATATGTTTCTTGAAAGCTCTTCCTTAAATACTTCTGGATATCCACCACCTAGATAAAGAAAATCTATGTCCTCTGGAATCTTCTCATCATTTAAGGGACTAAAATATTTTATTTCCCCTAGCTCCTCTAAAAGTTCTAAGTTCTCTTTGTAATAAAACCTAAAAGCTTCATCATAAGCAACAGCAGTTTTAAGTCCTATATTCTTAACATGAAACCTATCCTCTGAAATTTTTCTTTCTTTAAGATGATCTATTATGCCATCTACATCTACATAACTCTCTATTAAATCATTAACCCTATTTATCTTCTCCATAATGTTCTTGACTTCTACACTTTGAACCAGACCTAAGTGTCTGCTTTCAAGAGCTATGGATTCGTCCTTTGGTATATATCCAAAAACTTTCATATGACAGTTAACTTCTATGGCAGATTTTAAAAGCTTATAATATTTCTCACTTACCTTATTTAATACAACACCTACTATATTGGCATTTCTAAAATCTTTAATTCCATTAAGTTCTGCACATAGGGTTACACTTTGAGCTTTAGGGGTTATAACTAAAAGTATTGGAGTGTTATCTAATACCTTTGAAAGATGATAAGTAGAATAATCTGTATCTATTCCACGTCCATCATAAAGTCCCATAACCCCTTCAATGATCCCTATTTCTCCTTTTCCCCTGTTATAGGAAGCTAAAACGCCCTCTTCTCCCATGAGGAATAAATCTAAGTTTCTTGACTCTACTTTTGTAACTTCCTTATGAAATCCAGGATCAATATAGTCTGGCCCTGCTTTATACCCCTGAACATCATACCCTCTATCCTTAAGCGCTTTCATAAGCCCTAAGGTAAAGGTAGTTTTTCCTCCTCCACTTCCATTAGAGGATATTATAAGAGACTTCATAGATATTCCCCCTTTATTTTCACGAATATTTCGATTATTTGTAGGACTTATTCTCAATTTCTAAAGCATAAATATATTTTTATACTATTTTCTTACTTTAATTTTTTATTGTAAATCAACTACTTCAAAGGTTCATATATATCTTGTAATATCCTTCTCTTTGTCACAGTTAACTTGTAAACTGAAATTATCTTATTGAAAAATATTTAATTTCTATAATTAGAACTTCACTTTAAATATTTAATAAACTTATAATTTCACTAGCAGAACGGGGTAAATTACTAAAATTCTACCTAGGTATATTCCTTAAAATATTAATAAGAATATTATTTAACTCTCTATTTTTTATAGCAAATCGAACATAGCTATTATCAAGACCTTGAAAATTTGATGCCCTTCTTATAAGCACTCCTTTATTAAGACAATATCTATAAAGTTCCTCATCACTTATGTCTTTTAACTTACATAAACAGTAGTTAGATTTTGTGTCATAAACCTTATCTATTATGGAAAGTTTATTTAGTTCACTTATAAAATAAATTCTCTCTTCCTCTATCCATTTGAGGGAATCTTTTATATATTCCTCATCATAAAGTACATAATGAGTACAAAGCTCTGCAAAGGAATTTATATTCCATGGATTTTGTCTCTCTCTTATATAGTTTAAAAGCACATTGTTTCTTGTTACTCCATATCCCATTCTTATTCCAGGAACTCCAAAGAACTTTGTTAAAGCCCTTATTATAAATAGGGATTTATACTTTTCTATAAGCTTTATAAGGCTTCCTTTATAACCATTCATCTCTATAAAAGCTTCATCAATTATTACTACCTTTTCATTGTCTTCACAATAATCAAGAATAGGTATAAAACTCTCTATATCTATAATTCCCCCATTAGGATTATTAGGATTTCCAATGACTAATCCATGAGCTTTCTTAAGCTTTTCTAGTATATCCAAATAATCATAATCCATATTTTCATTCAAACTACTATGTATTACGCTGCCTCCCCATTTTTTAATAGATAAACTATACTCTGAAAAAGATGGCGTAGGTAATACTACTTTTTTTAAACTCGATAATACAAGATCTATAATCTCCGAGGCTCCATTTCCAAGGACTATATCCTCTTCATTAAGTATTAAGTCAAAGTATTTTTCATTATAATAAATCAAATCCTTTTTAAGGCTTCTATATTTTATGTCCGGATATCTTTCTACCATTTGAAATCCTTCAGCTATATGGCTTTTAAAAGATTCTGGAACCCCTTTTGGGTTTATGTTGGAACTAAAATCAATTAAAGTTTTTCCCTTTAAAAGCCCTTCTGTATATATATCTCCTCCATGAATAAATCCTTCTTCACTCATATAATCATCTATCCTCTCTAAAACTATAGATAAACCACATGATAATTGAAACTGAATCACAAGCTTCCATTATTTAATGCATTTCAAAGATTGAGTTTTCAGGTGGTTTATATATAAATACTATGTTTTAAACCTTTACTTATAACTTTAACCGCCACTTGTAATGCTTCTATTTATTAAAATAGATTACTAAACTATGGGAAATTAAGTTTTTATACTATACTAAAAGACTCTACTATTACAACTAAAACCTATAAAACCATTTTAAGTAATATAAAATAAATAAATATTAAAAGTATCTCTGTCCCATACATAAGGACTATAGACTCATTTATGTGATTTTTAGTAAGAAGGTTTATCTTATCACCTATGGTAGGTTTATAAATCTTCTCTCCAAAATATACGTTAGTCCCACCTAACTGTATTTTTAAAGCTCCTGCTAGGGCTCCTTCTGGATAAGCACAATTAGGGCTTTTATGATTTTTCCTATCTCTTATCATTATCTTAAAAGATGTTATAAAATTTCCCTTTACTATGGGACTTATTAAACACATAAGAAGTCCTGTAAGTCTTGCAGGTATATAATTAAAAATATCATCTACCTTTGCTGGAAAAAATCCTATAAATCTATACTTTTCATTCATATACCCTAACATAGAATCCATAGTATTAACTCCCTTATACATCATGGCAAGGGGTGCTCCCCCTACCATGGCATATAAAATAGGAGCTATTATTCCATCACTAGTATTTTCTCCAATGGTTTCTACATCTGCTCTTATAATTTCTTCTTCAGTTAAAGACTGTGTATCTCTCCCTACTATATAAGAGAGCTTAAGTCTTGCATCCTCAATATCATTATTCTTTAAGGAATAATACACCTTCTTACCTTCTACATGAAGACATTTAGCTGCAATGGTTGTCCATAAAATAAGTATATTTACCCCATGATATAAGAACTTATAAGGCTTTAACAAATGTAAAATACCATATGGAATTATAAAGGTGATAAAAATTACTACAATTACTATGAATCCTCCATAGATTTTTAATCCTTTATTAGTCTTTACTATTCCTCTACCTTTTTTCTCTAAAAATCTAATAAGCTTGCCTATGTAAATTACAGGATGGGGAAACCAATAAGGGTCTCCCACTATAAAATCTATAATTACGGCTATGACTAAATCTATAAAAAAACTCATGGATTATCTCTCCTTAATATAATTATCCTATTATTTTTTAGGCTCTAATCCTACAATTTCATAGATTTTCTTCATATCTAAGCTCTTTCTAACTATATCAGCTAATTTATCAAGCTCCTCTTCTCTTAGTGCTTCATACTTTCCTGACTTTTTAAGATCTAATCCCTTTTCTTTTCTTAGCTTATTTACTAAAGCCTCTCTAAAGGATATTCCATCAAATATTCCATGGATGTAAGTACCCATTATATTTCCCTCTTTATTTATTGCTCCATCGTTACAGCTTACTGTTTCACCATTTCTGCTCACTATTTTGAAAAGTGGGGTTCCTTCTTCTCCATAAGTAGTCTCTCCCATATGAATTTCATATCCATATAAGTCCTCTTTTATATTATCTATGCCTAATATATTTGCCCCTTCTTCTTTAAGCTCTCCATTAATTCTTGTAGTTATCTTTTCCTCATTGAAAACAGTATTAACATCTAAAAGACCAAGTCCCTCTGCTGATTTTATTTTCCCCTCAATTTCGTAAGGATCCTTAAGGGTTTTTCCAAGGATTTGATATCCACCACAAATTCCAATTATATTACCTTCCTTGGAGTAGGATTTTATCTTGTCATAAAGTCCACTTTCCTTTAAATAGTTTAAGTCTCCTATGGTATTTTTGCTTCCTGGTATTACTAGAAGATCTGGATTTTTAAATTCATTTAAGCTAGTTACAAACCTTACTGATACATCTTCTTCATTCTTTAAAGGATCTACATCAGTGAAGTTAGATATATGAGGAAGCATTATAACTGCCACATCTATCTTGTCTGTAACATCTTTCTTTATTTCCATCATTGATCCATCTTCATCTTCTAATTGAAGCCTAAAATAAGGCACTACTCCAAGATTTGGAAGCTTTGTAATATCCTCTAGCATATCTATTCCCGGAGTTAATATATCTATATCTCCTCTAAATTTATTTATTATAGTTCCTTTAACTCTTTTCTTCTCTTCATCAGTTAAAAGCACCATAGTTCCAACTAAGGATGCAAAAACTCCTCCCTTATCTATATCTCCAACTAAAACTACTGGAGCATCTACAAGTTCTGCCATACCCATATTTACTATATCTCTATCTCTAAGATTTATCTCTGCTGGGCTTCCTGCTCCCTCCATTACTATTACATCAAATTCCTTCTCTATTTTTTCAAACTCTTCCTTAAGCATTTTAGAGAATTGTGGTTTTAAGTTATGGTATTCTTTAGCTGAAGAATTACAATATACTTTTCCATTAACAATAACTTGACATTGTACATCTGTAGATGGTTTTAAAAGTATTGGATTCATATAAACTTCTGGTTCAATACCTGCAGCATATGCTTGAAGCACCTGTGCTCTTCCCATCTCTTTTCCATCTAAAGTTATATAAGAATTTAACGCCATATTTTGAGATTTATAAGGACATACTTTAAGTCCATCTTGTTTAAAAATTCTACAAAGAGCTGCAACTAATATACTTTTTCCTACATTAGAACCTGTTCCCTGTACCATTATTTTTGCCATATCTACTTACCACCTTTTTTAGTTTTTCCGTAGCTCATTATGGTTCCATCCATTACATCCTTTATATGATTTACATATATATCTCCAAAGGCACTAATCTCTCCAAGACCATGAAGGTAAGTTTTAACCTTTATTCCCTCAGCCTCTAGCATAGACTTCCATGAATCCTCTTCATCTGAAGCCATATCATTTATAGCGTGATCTCCACAAACCACCATTAAAGGTATTAATGTTACTTCCTTAAGATTTTGCTTTTTAATTCTCTTTAAAACCTCATTAAATCCTGGATATCCTTCTACTGTACCTACAAACACATTATCATAATCTCTATCTTGAAGAACACATTGAATACATCCATATACAGCATTAGCTGAATGGGCTGTACCATGTCCAAAAAGTACTGTTCCTCCTTCTTTTGGTAGAATAGATTCTATAGAATCTATAAATATATGATAATCCTTTGGCAGCTCTTCTATTCCTTCATAAAAGAATACTGGTCTTCCCACTTCTATATATTTAAAATCTTCTTTAAAAGAATTTACAACTTTTAGAACATAATCATATTCTTCTCCTGGAATTATGTGAAGAGGTTGAACTATGATCTCTTCATATCCTTCTTTTTTCATCTCTTCTAAAGCTTCTTCTGGAGTATTTATATGTATATTATCCCTATTTTTGATTTTTTTAATTATTTTATGAGAAGTAAAAGCCCTTTTTATTTCATAATCCTTAAAGCTTTCTTTTATTTTATTTTCTATATTCTCTATGGAATTTTTAAGTGCATCCATGTAGCTTGTACCAAAACTAACTACAAGTATTCCTTTTTTCATTTCTTTTCCTCCTAAATATATTTAAATTCCCTGGAAATTTTAGAATAAAGAGCTGCTTATAATGAGAAGTAATCCTATTTCAACAAGTTCATTATTAGCCCCAAGGGTATCTCCAGTATGCCCTTGTATTACATTATTACAAAATTTACTAAATAAGAGAGTTATAATTAATCCACTTAAAAGAAGTATTAATGATCCATAATAGCCAATTAAAATTTTACCTATAATAAAGGCTGAAATCAATGCCCCCATGAACCTTAAAACAGTAGTATTTCCTATGTAAAGATTACCACTCCCCTTTTCCTTAGCTGGTTTTCCTATTAAGAATAATAATACTGTAAAGGCTCTGGTTATTGACGGAACAACTATAAGTCCATACTCTAATCCCTTAAGTCCCATATAATATACTCCAAGAATTCTTAAAGCTATATCAAAAATTATAGCTATAACTCCAAAAGCTCCAACTCTACTATCTTTCATAATCTCTATGATTTTCTCCTTACTACCCTTAAAGGAGAAAAATCCATCACAGGTATCAGATAATCCATCTATATGAAGTCCTCCTGTTATGAAGACCATAGACAGTACAGTAAAGGTTGCTGCTATAATCATAGGAAAATATGTATTTGTAATTATAAAGATTAAATACTGTATTCCTCCAATTAATGCTCCAACCATTGGAAAATATAGAGTTCCTCTTTTAAAATCCTCCATTTCACAACTTAATGAAATCTTAAGAGGAAGTCTTGTTATAAACTGAGTTATTAATAAAAAGTTGTTAAAAGGTATTTTATATCTCCCAATAGCTCCTAATAGAAATATAACTCCAAGTATTCCTAAATCAATGTATAAATTATTCATTTAAACCCTCACTCTTATCCCTTTATCTTTAAAGGTATTCCACAGGTTACTAAGTACACATCATGACTTAAGGATGCTATATACTGGTTTACAAAGCCTGCTATATCTCTAAATATTCTTGAAAGCTTATTTTCTGGAACTATTCCAAGACCTACTTCGTTAGTGACTAATATAAGTTCTCGTCCTGTATTTTTAACCTCATCTATTAAGAGTTTAAATTGAAGCTTTATATATTCTGAGACCTTATCTATTTCTTCTTGAGTGAGATTATCATAATCCATATGTGTCTTAAACATTAAATTAGTTGTCATTATGGTTACACAATCTAAAAGTATATATTTCTCTTTATAATTTTTTATTTTTTCATGTAAATCTTCATAAGCCTCTAAGGTTATCCACTTAGGATTCCTTCCTCTTATATGCCTATTTACCCTATCTTCCATTTCCTTATCTGTTATTATAGAGGTAGCTATATAGAGAACATCATCAGTACTCCTCAAAAGTTTTTCACTAAATGAGCTTTTTCCGCTTCTACTTCCCCCTGTAACTAAGGTTATCTTACTCATATTTTCCACTCCTAATGTATTTAATTTAAGTTATTCAAAGGAATAATTGAATCTATATAAAAATAGTTATTTTCAAATTTAATTTTTGTTAAGTCTCCATTTCTAGAGGCAAATCTCCAGTAATGATCCAAATTTTCATCTAGCATATAACAGTATATTGCTCTTATAACACCTCCATGGGTAGCTATAAGTACATTGTCATAATCCTTATCTTTCATTTCTTCAATAAACATTTTTACCCTACTATAAAAGGTTTTGAAGCTTTCACCAGAAGGGGGAGTATACCCCTTCCAGTCCTTCATCCAATTGTTATATTCATCTTTAAAAGCTTCATTTATCTCATTAAAAGTTTTACCCTCAAATACTCCAAAATCTCTTTCATTCAATCTTGAATCTTCTATAATATTTTCTTTGTGTCCTATGATCTCTAATGTGTTCTTCGCTCTTTTCTTTTCACTACAAAATATAGCATCGAACTTTAATTTACTTAGTATTTCTTTAAGATAAAGAGCCTGATTTATTCCATTCTCAGTTAAATCACAATCAATAGAGCCATAATAGGTTTTCTTTAAGTTTTCCTCAGTTTCCCCATGTCTTACTAAGTAAATATTCATATTTAAGCCTCTTCTCTAAGCCACTTTGCCATTTCTAAAGAATAATAAGTTATTATTATATCTGCCCCTGCTCTCTTTAACCCAAGAAGCATTTCCGTGGCAATAGCTCTTTCATTAATATATCCAAGCTGCGCTGCTGCCTTTACCATGGAATATTCTCCACTTACGTTATATGCTGCAAGAGGCATATTAAATCTATCCTTAGCCATTCTTATAACATCCATAAATGCCATAGCAGGCTTAACCATTACTATATCTGCACCTTCCTCTATATCAAGCTCTATTTCTCTCATAGCTTCATTAGAGTTTGCTGGATCCATTTGATAACTCTTTCTATCTCCAAACTGTGGTGCTGATCCTGCTGCCTCTCTAAATGGACCATAGAATGCTGAAGCATATTTAGCACTATATGCCATTATAGATACATGGTCATATCCATTTAAATCTAATAGGGTTCTTATAGCTCCAACTCTTCCATCCATCATATCTGATGGTGCTACCATATCAGCTCCTGCCTTTGCATGGGATAAAGCTATCTTAGCTATGTATTCTAGTGATTTATCATTATGAACTCTGTGACCATCTAATATTCCACAATGTCCATGGCTTGTATATTGACACATACAAACATCAGTCATTACAAATAATTCCTTAGATAACTCTTTTATTCTTCTAACAGCCTTTTGAACTATTCCATTATCATTAAAAGCCTCTGATGCGCACTCATCCTTATGATTTGGTATTCCAAATACCATTATTCCCTTTATTTTTAATTCATCCATTTCCTTTATAAGATCATCTAGCATATCTACAGAGTAATGATAGTTTCCTGGAAGAGAGCTTATCTCCTTCTTTATATTTTCTCCCTCAACCACAAATATTGGATATACAAAATCCTCTGGTCTTAAATGGTTCTCACGAACCATAGCTCTTATACTAGCATTCTCTCTTAATCTTCTAGGTCTTTTTAACATTGTTTGTTCCCCCTAAGTTCTAATAATTTTTCTATTATTCCATCTTCAAAATATCTATCACACATAATACCTGAAAGGTCTTCTTTCTCTAACTCTTTTTCAGTTATAGGTCCTATGGCAAGAGATAATTTCTTTTTTAACTTGTCCTTTCCTACCATATTAATCATATTCTTAACGGTAGATGGACTTGTATATAAAACTACATCCACATCATCAAAAGCTCTTTCATTTAAAAGAGGTGGAATTACAGTTTCATAACTATGACAGACAGTGACACTTCTACAAAGATTTTTAAGCTCTTCTTCTAATAATCTACGACTATTCTTAGCACAAGGTATAAACACCTTATGGTTCTCTTGAATTTTACCCTTTAATGCTTCTAATAGACCTTCTTGGGTAAATTCTTCCCCCTTAGTTTTAGCTATTATTCCTCTTTTTCTTAATGCTTCAAAGGTAGCATTACCTATTACAGAAAAATCTGCTTTAATATTTCTTATATCAAAATTCTTATTTATTAAATAATCAAAGAATACATTAACTCCATTAACGCTGGTTAAAATTATGTGATCATAATGCTGAATATTATTTAGATAAGGATCTATAGAACTTTCTCTTTCCCTTATCTCTAAGGAAGGTATCTCTGTAACCTCTCCCCCTAAATCTTTTACTCTACTACTTAAAGATTTAGCTTGTTCCCTGCTTCTTGTTATACATAAATTTAATCCAAAAAGTTCTTTTTTCTCAAACCAGTTTAAACTTTCTCTAAAATTAACTACCTCACCTACCACAATTATGCATGGAGAAGTTAACCCTTCTTCTTTTATTTTATTCTCTGCATCCTTTAATGTGGTGATTACTGTTTTCTGTTTAGAAGTTGTTCCTCTTCTTACAATTCCGCAAGGAGTATCTTGACTTTTACCGTATTTTATAAGATTACTACTTATATCCTTTATATTTTCTACTCCCATTAAGAATATTAATGTTCCAGAAAGCTTTGCCAAGGCTTCATAATTAACCTTAGAAGAAACTGAGGTCATTCCTGTTATCACATGAAAGCTTTGAGATACTCCCCTTTGAGTAACTGGTATACCTGCATAGGATAGAGCTCCTATGGCAGAGGTAACCCCTGGTATTACCTCAAACTCTATATTTTCCTTTATTAGATCTAGTACTTCTTCTCCTCCACGTCCAAAAACATAAGGATCTCCACCTTTTATTCTTCCAACTATATGTCCTTTCTTTGAAAGTCTTACAAGGGATTCATTTATTTCTTCTTGAGTTTTATAATGACAACCTGGTTCCTTACCACAATAGTATATCTCACAATCTTTATTTAAATGCTTTAATATATTTCCGCCAATTAATCTATCATACAAAACAGCAGTACACTTCTCTAAGGATTTCTTAGCCTTTAATGTAAGTAAGTCCTCATCCCCTGGACCTGCCCCTATTATGTATACCTTACTCAAGTTTACCCCTCCTTAATTTTTCTAATATATAAATAAATGTAAGGTTAAGTTTTAAAGTCTTCTATTACCTTATATATAAACCACTTCAAAACTCAACTCTTGAATATGTCTTAAATAACTAAGCTAGTGATTTATTTTCAATTATCATATGATTTATCTATAGATCTATCTCATATAATTTTCAGCTTTTATTATCTTCTCTGCTAGAACCTCTCCAAGTTTTATATTATCCTCTGCATAACCTTCTATATCTTTCTTGATTATCTTATCCCCTATTTGGAATATTCCAACCATATGAAGTCTATCTTTACATAGAGTTCCATAAGCTCCTATAACTATATGACATCCACCATTTAGGGTTCTCATAAAGCTTCTTTCTCCCTCTACACAAATTCTAACTTCCCTATTATCTATGGATTCAAAAACCTCATTATATTCACCTTGCTTTAAAGTCTCTACCCCTAAGGCTCCTTGTCCAACTGAAGGAACAAATTCATAAGGATCAAAATAATCTCTTATTATACACTCCATGCCAAGCCTTTTAAGTCCTGCTGCTGCAAGTATTATTCCATGAAGATTTTCTTTTTCAATCTTATCTATTCTTGTTTGAACATTTCCTCTTATAGGTACTACCTCTATATCTGGTCTTAATACCCTAAGCTGAGCATCACGTCTTATACTTCCTGTTCCAATTCTAGCTCCCTTTGGTAAGTCTTTAAAATCCATTCCATTCATAGAAACAAAGGCATCTCTTGGGTCCTCTCTCTCTGGAATAGCAGTTAGCTTAAAAGCATCCCCTAAAGCAAAGGGCATATCCTTCATACTATGAACTGCTCCATGGGATCTACCATCTAAAAGAGCATATTCTATTTCCTTAGTAAAAACACCCTTACCTCCAATTTTATCTAAGGTTACATCTAATCTTCTATCTCCCTCTGTTTGAAGTTTAACCTTTTCGCATTCTATGTTATTGTTTTTTCTCTTTATATGTTCTATTACCAAATCTGTCTGAGTAATAGCTAGTTTACTCTTTCTTGTAGCTATTTTTACAGTCAAAGATTCCCCCTCCAATTTCTATGTAAGTATTTCTCCGTATTTTTCTATGATAATTCCCCTATGTTTTCCTTCTTTGAAATATTTCTCAAATTCATCACTTACTAAAAAATCAAGAACTTCATTTTTTATTGGATTATCCTTAAGACGTGTCCTTGCAAAATTTATAAATGATATTAATTCATCTCTTTCCTCTACATACTCTAAGAAAACATTAGATATTTTTTTAGATACCTTTGGATTTCCTTCAGTAGTATTTATTGCTATATTGACTTCCTTGCTTTCCACTTGAAATGGTATTATGAAATTTCCTTCTTTAAAATTTTTACAGTTCAAATAAAGCTTATGATTCTCATTACAATCCATTGTTATAGCCTGAATTGTACTATCCTCCCCTATTGCCATTACTATTAAATGTTTATCAAAAATGTAATCCTTTTTATAATATCCTTTAATAAGATGAAGATTTTTATCATCAATATCATTAAAACCTTCTATAAAATTATTAGATACTACAAAAACTGTACATCCTCTTTTCAGAAGTGCTTTAGTCTTTATGAGTCCAGCCTTTCCCCCTCCTATAACCAAAGCTCTTATTCCACTGGATATTAAAGCAATATTCGAAAATTTCATTATTTCCCCTCTCTTATATCCACATAATCATCCTTTATAACCCCTGCTTCACTAAAGGATGCCATATTATGTATTGTATATAGTGCACTCTCTATTATATTAAAGGCAAAGGGACATCCTGACCCTTCCCCTAACCTCATCCTTAGATTTACCATAGGTTCCAATTTCATTTCCTCCATTATGTACCTAGCTCCTGGTTCCTCTGAAATATGAGAGGGAAAAATGTAATCTCTAACCTTAGGGTTTAATCTATAAGCACATAAGGCAGCTACAGAGGATATAAATCCGTCAATTACAATAGGTACTTTCATACTAGCTGCTCCTAAAAATGCACCACAAAGGCCTGCTATATCAAACCCTCCTACTTTACTTAGAACATCTATAACATCATCCTTATTAGGCTTGTTTAACTCTATAGATCTTTTTATAACATTCTTTTTATGATTATGTTGTTCTTTAGTAAGACCTGCTCCCATACCTACTATGTTTTCTGAATCAATATCTAGTAGAGCACTTAAAACAGCTGCTGATGTAGAGGTGTTACCAATTCCCATCTCTCCTGTACCTAAAAGGTCATAGCCCTTAGACACAAGGTCTCTTGTAATCTCTATTCCTGTCTCTATAGCCTTTATGGTTTCCTCCCTTGTCATGGCTGCTTCTATCATCATGTTTCTTGTGCCATATCTTATTTTTCTATTTATAATCTTAGGTAAGCTTATCTCTTTTTTAACCCCAATATCTACTATAGTTAAATCACTACCATAATATCTTGAAAGAGCACACACTCCTGTGGTTCCTTTTGTAAAGTTCTCTGTAACTATAGCTGTAACTTCCTGAGGACATGCTGAAACCTTCTCTTCTACTACTCCATTGTCTCCGCACATTATTATTATAGATTTTTTATTTATTCTCTTAACTGGCTTTTCCTTCATTCCATAAATTTTAATTACTATATCCTCTAGGATTCCAAGACTTCCTATAGGCTTTGAAAGATTGTCAATAAAATTTTTAGCTAAGGCTTCTAATTCTTTATTACTTCCACTTATAGTACTTAAGGTTTCATTAAGTAAATTCATAGCTCCTCCTAATAAAACTGCTAAATATTAAGTTCTTCACTTTAACTTTTTATATGATGGCTAGGAGCTGTAACACCCCCATCTCCTTAAAAGGTGGGGGATAACAGTTGCTACGCCCCTATATTAACTATCTAACCTTCAGATGGTGGAAAGAACACCACCTGAAGGAAGATTCGTTCTATATTTGTTTAATATATAATAAAATTTCTACATATTAGTGAATATCTTCACTAATATGTGTAAATAAACTGTAGGTTAACCTTTAAAATTAAATTACTCCTTGTAGATTTTTAATTCAAATCTTATTTTATATCTTTCTTAAAATATAGAATCTTTAAGAATTTAAATATAAATTAAGATTTAAACTTGAAATCCTATAAGTATTTTTTCAATAAAAAAACACCTAACTTCAAGGGTTAGGTGTTATAAACATAACAAGATTGCTAATTTAACTTTCTTTAAATATAAGCATTAGCTTTTCTCGCCATTAACCTTCCCTCCGAAGGATAGCATAATTATAGGCAGGTCTCCTGACTCCGGGGTCATCCTCCTCTCACCTTCCCAATTGACTAATCAGTGGTTCTGAGATTCGTATCCCTATACAGTAGCGGGGGCTGTAGTGGATTTTAACCACTTTCCCTTTTAAACTTATTTATAATAAGTACCTAAAACTACATATTCTCTTTTCTTTAATTATATATTACCAATTCATAAGATTCAATTGAAAATTGAAATAAAGTTTTTATTATATGAATATTCCCCTATATTCCCCTATATTTCCACCTTATTTTCAGCTAATTTCTTCGTTGATTCTTTTTATTTTTACTTAAATAGTTTATATTTTAAACTTACTCAGTCCGTGGTTACAGTAAAATATAAAACTATAAAAAACTAAAGTTAACTTTTTACTAGATAAGTTTACCTCTATTAAATTAATCAACTTCAATAAAAAAAATTTAGCTGTTCTAAGAAATTAATTACCCTAAATTCCATTCAATCTGTACTACAAGTCTATAATATTATATATTAATTTCATATTAATGAAGGATTTACCTAATTGCTGTTGAATTACTTTAAAGTCCTATTATTACTATTTTTACTTTACCTTCTACTTTAAGTAATAGATTATAACTATTATAATCTAACCATTTATAATAGTTAAAGCTTATAGGATTACTATGTGAATTCTTAAGTTATACATTAGTGGCAATTATAATTTAAATTTCTAAAATCAAACTTCTGAAAAACAATAATTTTAATAGTATAATTTGACTTTCGTAAGAATTTTAAATTTTATTGCAAAAATTAATTTTTAAGGGGGATTAGCTGTGGTATTTACTTCAGTAATATTCTTATTTTTATTTTTACCTTTAACATTAGTAGTATATTATTTATTACCTTCGTTAAAACTTAAAAATCTTTGGCTTCTTATAGTTAGTTTAATATTCTATGCTTGGGGAGAACCTAAATTCGTTATTATAATGATAGGAGAAATAATTATAAATTATTTTTTAGCTCTATTAATAGATAAGTTTAAGGAAAGAAAAAGCATAAAACTATTTTTTATGCTTTCTACTGTTGTCATCGATATTGGGATATTATGCTTTTATAAATATATAAACTTCTTATTTATCAATATAAACAAGCTTAGTTCCATATTAAATATTGATGTAAACCTTAATATTTTAAATTTAACCTTACCTATTGGTATATCCTTCTTTACTTTTCAAGCTCTATCTTATGTTATTGATGTTTATAGAAAAGAAGTTCCTGTTCAAAAGAACATATTAAATCTAGGACTTTATATTTCATTATTTCCTCAATTAGTGGCTGGTCCCATAGTAAGGTATATAGATGTAGAGACGGAAATCCTTAAAAGAAATCACAAATTTGATGATTTCTATATGGGTATTCGTAGATTTATTATTGGATTTTCAAAGAAAATCTTAATTGCAAATACCCTTGGCAAAACTGCTGATATCATGTTTTCTAATGTGGATAACTTAAATGCTGCTTCCTCTTGGTTTGGTATAATATGTTATTCCTTTCAAATATATTATGATTTTTCAGGATACTCTGACATGGCTATAGGTCTTGGCCATATGTTTGGTTTTACTTTTAAAGAAAACTTTAACTACCCCTATATAGCTAAGGGAATTCAAGATTTTTGGAGACGTTGGCATATATCACTATCTACTTGGTTTAGAGATTACTTATATATTCCTCTAGGTGGTAATAGAAAGGGCCTTAAACGTACTTATTTGAACTTGTTTATTGTTTTCTTTGCCACAGGTATATGGCATGGTGCTAGTTGGAATTTTATTATTTGGGGATGCTTTCATGGAATGTTTATGATATTAGAGAGATGTAAGATAATAAATATACCTAAAATGAATCCTATCTTAGCTAGAACATATACACTATTAGTGGTTATGGTAGGTTGGGTATTCTTCAGAATAGAAGGCTTTAGAAATAGTATAGAAGTTATAAAATCTTTATTCTCACTATCTTCATTTAATATAAACTCTATACTTCATACATTAAACAAAGAAGTAATTATTATGCTTATTATGGCTTTAATTTTCTCAATGCCTATTGTGAAATATTTTAATAAATTTATAGAACCTAAATATAAAAAAATATCTTCTATTCTTTATCTGATACAAGATATCTTTATTTTCTTTATTTTTATTATTTCTATTACATACATGATTGCATCAAGTTACAACCCATTTATATACTTTAGATTTTAATTCTTAGGAGGTGTTATTTATATGATAAATTCTACTTATAAAAAAATAGTTATATTAATATTTATGTTAATTATAATTACTCCTTTAACATTAACTTTAATAAATCCTAAGGAAATTAATTTATCCAATGAGGACATAATAAAAAAGCCAAGTTTATTTGAAAATAATAAAATAAATAAGAACTATACTAAGGATTTTGAAAACTTCATTTCTACTAATTTCACTAGCCGAGATAAGTTTATAGAGGCTAACTCCTTATTAAGATATAAGCTTTTTGATTTAGGAGCTAGTGATAAGGTTATAATTGGTGAAAATCAATGGATGTATCTTAGTGATACATTAGAACAGTATTCAGGTACAAAGACTTATAATGAAGATACTCTAAAAAAATTTAAAATTAATTTAGAGGAAAAAAATAAATTTCTTAATAAAAATGGCATAGAGATGTTGGTAGTTATAGCCCCAAATAAAAATAGCATATATCCTCAATATATGCCTCTTAATAAACCTAAAATAAGAAATAGGAATTCTACTGATGAGTTTTTTACCTATATGAAAAATAATTCTGATGTGAACATATTAGATTTACGTAAAGATCTTATAGATAGTAAATCAAAAGAAGAACTATATCACAGAACAGATAGCCACTGGAATCATATTGGTGCTTCTCTTGCGTATAAAAGGATTATCGAAGAGAGTAGCAAACTACTTCCTGAATATAACCTAAAACCTTATAACATAGAAATAGATTATAATCAGAATGATTCAAAACTTAAGGGAGATCTTTCCTCTATGTTACTCCTTGATAAACACATTAGTGATAATTCTACTTCTATAAAAAATAAAGTTAATTATGAATATAAAGCTTATCATGATCACGATAAAGAAATAAGAACAGCCTCTTATGATAAGACTCTACCTAAGGCAGTAATATTTAGAGACTCCTTCTCCATATATCTTCAACCACTATTATCTCAAAACTTTAGTGAAGCTTTGTATATATGGGGTACAAGATATGGTGATCTTGAGGATGATTATTTTAATAAGGATATAATTCTTAATAATAAGCCTGATATTGTTATCATAGAAATAGCTGAAAGGCTTATGGATGGACTTACCATGGATTTTCATCAGTAGTACTACAACATAAACTTCAAAAATGAATCATTATTACATACCTTTAATATAAGGTAATGTATTGTAGTATAAAATCAATTTTAAAACCCAAAATTTATTAGCCACTTAGATAAATTAAATTTATAATTTATCTTAATTATGTAGAAAGTACTATGAATATACCTAATTTCATAGTACTTTTTACTCTTATAAAAATGAAATTTTAAACTTTTCCCAAAATTAAATCAACCTTAGTTGTTCCTTACCCTGCTCTTCTTCTATAAAAAAATCTATTTTACTATTTATGTCCATAATTCTTTCTATGGTAATATTATTATTTAAATAATCACCTTGAATTTCTTTTGGTATCACTATAGGCTTTCTATGATGTATCTTTGCCATAGCACCATTAGCTTCTGTTGTTATTACTGTAAAAGCATTATAGGTAGTTTCCTTATTATCTACAAATCCACTATATATTCCACCAAGAAGCATAGGCTCATTATTTTTTAATTTAACCTTATACTTAATTCCATTCTTCCATTCATAAAATCCGCTGGTAGGAACAATTAATGTTCTTTCCTCAAAGGACTTACTAAATAGAGGCTTTGACATTAAGGTTTCTCCTCTAGCATTTATTACATTTACATTGTTTAAAGGAAATCCCCACTTCATAGGCATATATCCCTTCTTAGTTATAACTATAGACTCTTCTCCTGGAAACCTTTCCCCTTGAAACATCTCTAACTCTTTTTTAAATGTATTAAGATTTATAAAGTATCTTCCGCACATAATATCACCTACCTTCTTCATTGGCTGTGTATTAGTATATATTCTTACCTTTTAATCATTTGTTTTTCTTTTGTATTTTTTATTACTAAATAAGCTTCTGTAATAACAATAGTTATACATATAATTATTACTGTTAATACTGGATAAAACCTTTCATTAAGTATATATGTTCCTAAAGGACTTATACTAATAAGAAAAGAAATAATATAGATATTTATATATATAGTTTCATTATAAATAAAATAGACTTGCATTTAAATACAAGTCTTTAAAATTAAATATAATATTATTTATTCTCTAAGCACGTCTCACATTTTCCACAGCTACATATTTTTCTTAAGGAATTTCCAAAATTATGTGATATAAAACAAAAATCATCATTCTTATATTTCTTTACTAAAGAAGATATTAGAATAATTACTATTAACAAAAATATCATCTAATCCCTCCATAAGGTAATATGATTTAATAATTTACTAATATATGGTTAGTAGATCCTAATATATTTATAAAGCTCTAAGTTATAAATATATATTATTCTTTATTCTAAATATATATAATATATTTCTTATTAAAATCTTATAACTTAAACTTAATCTACTATGATATATTAT
>NZ_JBFNEO010000006.1:0-29722 GCF_040797585.1 Clostridium sp. | reverse complement strand
GCTAAGGAGAGATTAAAGTTTCAAGAGCTATTTACCTATTCTGTAAAGATACTAATGCTTAAAAAGCATATAAAGGGAAATAGAAGGGGTATAGAATTTAAAATTTCTGAGGAGTTAGTTTTATTAAAGGAGAAGTTACCTTTTTCATTAACAAAGGCTCAAAGCAGAGTAATGAGGGAAATACTTATAGATGAAAAAAAGAGTAGCCCTATGAATAGATTGGTTCAAGGAGATGTAGGTAGTGGAAAGACTATAATAGCCATAATAGCTATCTTTAATGTAATAAAAAATGGTTATCAAGGGGTGTTTATGGCTCCTACTGAAATATTAGCAAATCAACATTATTTAGAGATTATTAAGGTTTTAAATGGATTTAATGTAGAAGTAGAACTTTTAACTGGAAGTACTAAGGGGAAAGAAAAACTTAGAATTAAAGAAAGAATAAAAAATGGTGATCCTATAATAGTAGTAGGGACTCACGCCTTAATAGAGGATGATGTAGAATTTAAAAAACTAGGTATGATAATAACAGATGAACAGCATAGATTTGGTGTTCACCAAAGAAGTAGGCTTATGAATAAGAATGAAGAAGCTGATGTTTTAGTTATGACAGCAACTCCTATACCTAGAACCTTATCCTTATATCTTTATAGTGATTTAGATATATCCATAATAGATGAATTACCTCCAGGAAGACAAAAGATAGATACAGTTTTTTATAATGAGGAAAATAGAAATCTTGGATATGAACTTGCTTTAGAGGAAATTAAAAAAGGAAGACAGGTTTATATAGTTTGCCCTTTAATTGAAGAAAATGAAGACTTAAAAATTAAGTCTGTAGAAGAAACCTACGAATATCTAGTAGAAGGACTTCTTAAAGGAATATCTATTGAAATTCTTCATGGCAGAATGAAGCCTAAGGAAAAAGATGAAATAATGAAAAGATTTAAGGATGGAGAAACAAAGGTATTAATATCAACTACGGTTATTGAGGTTGGGGTAAATGTACCCAATGCTAGTGTTATGATAATTGAGAATGCAGAGAGATTTGGTCTTTCTCAGCTCCATCAGTTAAGAGGAAGAGTGGGGCGTGGAGAGTACAAATCTTATTGTATATTAATTGCTAAAGCTAATAACAATGTAACTAAAAAGAGAATGCAAATAATGACTATGAGCAGCGATGGTTTTTATATTGCAGAACAGGACCTTAAAATAAGAGGGGGAGGAGAACTTTTTGGATTTAGACAACATGGAGATAATGGTCTTATATTAAGTGATTTTGTAGAGGATATAGATATACTAAAAGCTGCAAATAAGGATGCTAAACTTGTAGTAGAAAGTGATAATATGGAGAATCTAAATGTATGCAAAGAGATAATGAACTCCCTAGAAAATACAACAAAATACATATGTTTTAACTAATAGGGCTAAAATTATTTTGTAGACTATCTTTACTTATGATAAAATGATATAAAGCAGACTAAAGGAGGACAAAAAATGAGAATAATTGCAGGTCGTGCTAGGGGAAGAAAAATTTTGGCACCAGAGACTATGGAAACAAGACCTACATTAGATAGGGTTAAAGAAAATATTTTCAACATAATACAACATTATGTTATAGATTCCGTTGCTCTAGATGTTTTTGCAGGAACAGGAAGCTTAGGTTTAGAAGCAGTTAGTAGAGGGGCAAAAGAATGTTATTTAATTGACAAGAGTCCAGTTACTTTTCCTCTTTTAAAAAAGAATGTGGAGAACTTGAAATTTCAAGATGAATGCACTTGTCTCAATATGAATTCCTATGATGCTCTTAAAAGATTCATAGAAAATAAAAAAGTTTTTGATTTGATTTTTATAGATCCTCCTTATTTAAAGGACATGATTCCAAAGGCTATAGAAATGATAACTGAAGGAAGTATATTAGATCCTAATGGGTTAATTGTGACTAAAATTGATTCTGTTGAGGACATTTATGAAGGAAATGATAAGATCCAATTAACTGATAAGAGAATATATGGAAATACCACGGTATGTTTTTATAAGTATAAGGAGGATTAATAATGAAAAGGGCTGTTTACCCTGGAAGCTTTGATCCAGTAACTAATGGACATCTAGATATAATAAAAAGATCATCAAGGATTTTTGATGAGGTAATAGTAGTGGTTCTGGTTAATGTGGATAAAAAAGGACTTTTTAACATTGAAGAAAGGGTAGAACTTATTAAAAGAGCTACAAAGAGCTACAAAAATGTTAGGGTCGAAAGCTATAATGGATTACTTATAGAATTTATGAAAGAGAGAGATGTTAAAGTCATAATAAAGGGACTAAGGGCAGTGTCAGATTTTGAATATGAGTTCCAAATGGCTTTAATGAATAATAAGCTGGATTCAACAGTTGAAACACTTTTTATGATGACCAATGCAAAATACTCTTATTTAAGTTCATCCTCTGTGAGGCAGGTAGCAAAATTCGGAGGGTGTATTAAAGGACTAGTACCAGAAGATATAATAGAAGATGTAATGAGGAAGATAAAAGAATAGGGGGAGAGCTATATGGAGGTTATAGAATTAATTGACTATCTTCATGAATTAATAGATACAGCTCCTAAGGTTCCCATATCTGGTAAGGTAGTTTTAGATAAGAAGGAACTATTAAGCATATTAGATGATATAGTTTCTTATCTTCCAGATGAGCTTAAAAAGGCTCAATGGGTTCTGGGGGAAAAGGATAGAATGCTTTCAGAGGCAAAACATCAATATGATTCCATGATGAGAGAATGTCAAGAAATAAGAAGAAGGCAAATAGAAGAGCATGATATAACAAAGGAAGCAGAGATAAGAGCTCAGGATATAATAAATAAATCTCAAAGAGAAGCAAAAGAAATGATGATTGGGTCAAGAGATTATGCTGATGAAGTTCTTTGCACCTTAGATAAGGAAATAGAGGAAAAGGGACGAATGCTTTTAGAAAGCATGAAAAAAGATATGGACGGTTATTTGACATCCATATCTAAGGACATGATAAATTCAACAAAAATAATAAGAGAAAACATAAAAGAGTTAAGAAACATTAAATAATTTTCTTATTTTTAAAATAAACATAGGGATTATAAAAAGTATTATTAATGGTATAAAAGATATATAAATACTTTGATTAAAGTTAGAATTAAAAGTACTTATATCTAAGGGAATAAAAGTAAATATAACGTAGGTTATAAAAAAACTTACTACGCCCTGTATGAATTTTTTTAGGATGTATCTAGTGATGGATACATCCTTTATCTTATATATAAAGGAATGAACCTGACAAATGATAGATAATCCACTAAAGCTACATAAAAAACTTATAAAAGATAGTTTTAAATTTATAGGAAGTGAACTTTCAGCTAAGATATAGGATCCATTAGTTATTTCAAAAATTCCAAGAACAACACCAGATATAGCATCTTTAGGTAAAAAGAATAATATTTTTGATAAGTAGTTTACTATATTATAGAAGCCATTAGAGTTTTTAATTATAGCTACTAATATAGAGAATATTACAACATAAGTACCAACTGATAGGGCAGTTTTTAGTGAGTTATCCAAAGCCTCTTTAAAGATAGAGCCAAAGTTAGGGTTTGTAAATTTTGTGGTTTTCTCAAGAGAGGGTTCTTTATTTAAGGGACCTATATAAGCCATAATGAAGCATGAGAGATAATTAGCTATAAGTAAATAGAAACCGACCCTTGGAAGCTTAAGCATAGATGAGCTTACAGCTCCTATTATAAAAAGAGGATTAGTACTACTAGCTATGTTTAAAAGTCTTTTAAATGTATCTTTATTAATAAGTTTTTCTTCATAGAGGTGACAACTATATTTTGCACCTAAAGGATATCCACAAAGGAAGTTTATTACAAGGGTTAAACTACATTGACTTGGAAGTTTTAGGGGTTTACAAATAAGTGGACCAAGAGTTTTAGAGTAAATAGAAACGCCGCCATAGAGTATTAAAAGCTCTGTTATAACTAAAAATGGAAATAAAGTTGGGAAAAGATTGTTAAAAAATAGTTTAGCTCCATTTTTAGAGGATTCTATTATAAGGTTAGGATTTAGAATAAAATATATGGTTATTAAGGTTAATAAAAAAGTAGCTATATAATTTATTCTATTATTCTTAAAAAGAATGAACATAAGAATGAATATTCCTATAATAGAAGTATAAAATAAGTATATCAAAGAAACCTCCAAATAATTGATTCATAAAAATTATATTACTATAATTTTAGAATATTCATAAATTAGAAAAACAGCTTTTAAATTATATTAATTTTAATATAATTTAAAAGCTGTTACTATTTCAATATAAATGGAGGAGTTAAAAAGTCAGAATTTTCCTCAATGGTATTACATAAGAGACTATAAGCTCTAGTTCCCAGAAGATCTAACTGTAAAAATGGATTATTATCCTTTGGTACTCTACTTAAGATCTTTGTTTCACTATTTAATTTTATATTTTTTAGAATTTTAATGCCATTTTCATTAAAAGCAAGGGGACGTATATAATCTGGATAACTTTCCCTAAGAGATAAAATATCATAATTTTCAATACCAACAAAGTACTGACAGAGTATACGACTTATTCTTGTATAAGTATATCTCTTACTTTTAATTTTTAGAATTAATTCATTTAAAGAGGATGAATTAATTAGTTCTTTTAATATCTTATTGTCTAAACCCTCAGAAGCCTCAGGAATAAGAGAAAGATTATTCTTATTACACAAAAGTTTATATTTTATAAAGGGAAAAATTTTCTCTTCAAATACAAAATCATAATTATTATCCTTTAAGGTAGATAGAATATCATAGGAGGCCTTAGGCATATGGCTTTTTAAGGGATTTAAATCTTTATTATGCCTTAAATGGTCTCTTATAGATGTGGCGCTAGAGAATACTGGATTCAAAGAAGAATCATTATATCCTCCACCTATTCTTTCTATGGTTAAAGGTTTTATATTACTGTTTAATTTTATTAGACTTTTACAATATTCTATAGCAAGAATATTATTAGGGGAGGAAATAATATTATCTATGGTATTAGATGACATTGAATTTTCCTTTAAGTAATCTTTAAGGGCAAGATTTCTAGAGGTAGTAAAGGGTAACCCCTTATTTAAATAACCTTTAAGCAAGGACTTATATTTTAATGGTTCATTAGAAAGAATTTCTGAAATGAGGGTTATATTATTTATATCCCCCCACTCACTACCGAAGGATAAATAATCTATAGAATTTAATCCATTTAAAATTGATACAGCACCTTTAGCAAAAAACTCCGCTGAAGATAAGGAAAAGAGGGTTGGGAGTTCTAATACTAAATCTGCACCATTTAAAACAGCTATTTTAGCTCTATTCCATTTATCAATCATTGAAGGAATACCTCTTTGAGTGAAATTTCCACTCATTAAAACGATTAACTTAGAGTCCTCTGTTAAAGATTTAGTTTTTTTGATATGATATAGGTGACCACTATGAAAAGGGTTATATTCAGAAATTATAGCACTAATCTTCATAAAAATGCTCCTTTTATTTTAAATATATAATATTATACAGTATTTTTGGGAAAAATTAAATATAAGTAATTTTTCTCGGGAATTCAGAAAATTTACAAAATAAAGAATTTGGTATTTGCTAATATATTTATGATTTTTTGTTGAAAAGTATATGCTATTAAGAGTATATTATATATAGAAAGCCTTATTTTTGAAAGGAGTAGTGAACATGGACTTAATGAAAAAGATTTGGGAAGATGCTAAAAGTGATGTTAGAAGAATAGTTCTTCCAGAGGGTGATGAAGAAAGAACACTAAAGGCTTCTCAAGACATAAAAAAAGAAGGGCTTGCAGAAGTAATCTTAGTTGGTAATTTAGAGACTATAGAAGAGAAGGCTAAGAGTATCGGTGTTAACTTAGAAGGAATAGAGATAATAGATCCAGATAAATCATCAAAAACAGAAGAGTATGTTAATGCTTTTTATGAGCTTAGAAAAAATAAAGGTATGACAATAGAGAAGGCTAATAAAATAGTTAGAGATCCTCTTTACTATGGAACAATGATGGTTAAACTTGGGAATGCTGATGGAATGGTTTCAGGTGCTGTCCACACAACTGGAGATCTTTTAAGACCAGGACTTCAAATAATCAAGACTGCACCAGGAGTATCAGTAGTTTCAAGTTTCTTTATAATGCTTGTACCTAACTGTGAATATGGTGAAGAAGGAATGCTATTCTTCTCAGATTGTGCTGTTAATCCAAACCCAACTGCAGAGCAATTAGCATCTATTGCTATAGCTACAGCAGAGACAGCAAAGAATCTATGTAAAATAGATCCAAAGGTTGCAATGCTTTCTTTCTCAAGTATGGGAAGTGCTGATCATGAACTTGTAGAAAAAGTAAGACGTGCAACAGAGATAGCAAAAGAATTAAGACCAGATTTAGACATAGATGGAGAGCTTCAGTTAGATGCTGCTATAGTTGATAAGGTAGCTAAGCAAAAGGCGCCAAACAGTAAGGTTGCAGGTAAGGCTAATGTATTAATATTCCCTGATCTTCAAGCAGGAAATATAGGATATAAATTAGTTCAAAGATTTGCAAGAGCAGAAGCTATAGGACCTGTATGTCAAGGTTTTGCAAAACCAATAAATGACTTATCAAGAGGATGTAGTTCAGATGATATCGTAAATGTTGTAGCTTTAACTGCTGTTCAAGCTCAAGCTGATAAATAAAAAATTTTTTTAGAATGAATTTAGATATAAAATAAATAATAATATCTTTTATAAAAAGAGAGGAGAAACAATATGAAGGTTTTAGTTATTAACTGTGGAAGTTCTTCATTAAAGTATCAATTAATCGATATGAACAATGAAGAGGCATTAGCAGTAGGTTTAGTTGAGAGAATAGGAATAGAGGGTTCTATCCTTACTCAAAAGGTAGAAGGAAGAGATAAGTATATAATAGAGACTCCAATGAAGGATCACAAAGTTGCTATAGAGCTTGTTCTAAATGCTTTAGTTGATGAGAAAAATGGAGTTATAAAGAGCATGGATGAAATTTCATCAGTAGGACACAGAGTTGTTCACGGTGGAGAAAAATATGCTAAATCTGTACTTGTAACAGATGAGGTTATGAAAGAATTAGAAGAGTGTGCAAAACTTGCTCCACTTCATAACCCTCCAAACATAATAGGAATAAATGCATGTAAGGAACTTATGCCAAATACACCAATGTCAGTAGTATTTGATACAGCTTTCCATCAAACTATGCCAGAGAGATCATATATATATGCACTTCCATATGAATTATATGAAAATAATTCTATAAGAAAATATGGATTCCACGGAACTTCACATAAGTATGTTTCAAAGGTAGCAGCAGATGAGATGGGTAAGGATATAAAAGATCTTAAGATAATAACTTGTCATCTTGGAAATGGAGCAAGTGTTGCAGCAGTTAAGAATGGTGAGTGTGTAGATACATCTATGGGATTCACTCCTCTTGAAGGATTAGCAATGGGAACTAGATGTGGGGATATAGATCCTGCAATAGTTACTTTCTTAATGACAGAATTAAAAATGTCTGCTGATAAAGTAAATACATTATTAAATAAGGAATCAGGAGTACTTGGAGTTTCAGGAGTTTCTTCAGACTTTAGAGATATAGAAGGAGCAGCTGCAGAAGGAAATAAGAGAGCTCAGCTTGCTTTAGATATATTTACTTACAAGGTTAGACAATACATAGGATCTTATGCTGCATCTATGGGTGGAGTTGACTGTGTAGTGTTTACAGCAGGTCTTGGAGAGAATGCTATAGAGACAAGAGAAGATATATGTAAAGACTTAGAATTCTTAGGAATAGAAATAGATCCTGAGAAGAACAACGTACGTGGTAAGGTGAAAGAAGTAAGCAAGGATGGTTCAAAGGTTAAAGTCTTTGTAATACCAACAAACGAAGAGCTTATGATTGCAAGAGATACAGTAAGTTTAGTTAAATAAATTCCAAAATAAACTTGACTTTTAAATTTTAAGTTTATATAATAAATTGTGTTCATAGGGCATATTTTGTTATGCCCTATAGAATATAATCTATATAAGGCAGAAGCCAATAAGCTTTATATGGGGTGAAATTATGAAAATTAATGTTTCTGAATTAACAGGAAAAAGATTAAAGAAAAAATCCGTAGAGCTTTCTTTTAAAGGAGAAGATTTCATTCATGAGGGAGATAAAATTAAGTTTTTAGATCCTATTAATGCCTGTGGTGAAATTAATTCTGAGGATGATATAGTAAGTTTAGAATTTAAAATTAATACTAAACTGAGCCTTCCTTGTTCTAGGTGTTTAGAAGCTTTTATTTATCCTATAGACATGGAGATGAATGAAAAATTCTCAATATCAGACAGTGAAGATGAAGATGATATTATTCTTGAAGATGAGGTCTTAGACCTTCCAGAGATAATTAAGGGAAGTATAATTATGGCATTACCAATTAAAAAACTTTGCAGTGAGAATTGCAAAGGGTTCTGCCAGCAGTGTGGTGCCAATTTAAATTTAGGTAGTTGCTCTTGTGATAACCTAGATATTGACATAAGGCTGGCAAAGTTAAAAGACTTGTTTCCAAGTGATTAAGGAGGTGTAATAATGGGAAATCCAGCAAGAAAAACTTATAGAGCGAAGAGAGACTCAAGAAGAGCTCAAACTTTCAAGTTAAGTGTACCGGGAATAATAGAATGTCCACAATGCCACGAAATGAAACTTGCTCACAGAGTATGTAAGAGTTGTGGTTACTATAAGGGTAAAGAAGTTGTTGCATCTGAAAAATAAAGAAAGTCTTATGACTTTCTTTTCTTTGTATATAAAAGAATTTTAAGGGGCGTTGATTATGAAAATTGCAGTTGATGGATTTGGAGGAGATAATTCTCCAAGTGCTATAGTTGAGGGTTGTGTTCTTGCAATCAAGGAAATAGATGTTAATATAATAATCACAGGGAAAAAAGAGATTCTTTATGAGGAACTTAGGAAACATGACTATGATAAAAGTAAAATAGAAATCCATGATGCAGAAGAGGTAATTGACTGTAATGAAGAACCAGTTAAAGCTATAAGAAGAAAGAAAAATTCATCTCTTTATAAAGCTCTAAGCCTTGTTAAGGAAGGGGAAGCTCATGGGGTTATATCAGCAGGAAGTACGGGAGCCTTTATGGCTGGAGCGACTTTAGTTGTTGGGAGAATAAAAGGAATAGATAGACCAGCTCTTGCACCTGTTATGCCGGGTAAGAATGGTCCTTTTATGATAATAGATTGTGGTGCTAATGCTGAATGTAAGCCACCTTATTTAGTTCAATTTGCTAAAATGGGAAGTATATATATGGAAAGTATAATGAAGATAAATAAACCTTCAGTGGGGCTTATTAATATAGGAGCTGAAGAAGAAAAAGGAAATGATCTTACAAAGGCTTCCTACAAACTTTTAAAAGAGGCCACAGTGAATTTTATTGGTAATGTAGAACCTAGAGATATTCCCCTTGGGGATACTAAAGTCCTTGTTTGTGATGGATTTGTAGGAAATACAGTGCTTAAGATGTATGAGGGCGTAGCTGGAACTATATTTTCTGCATTAAAGGAAAATATGTTATCTTCAACAAGAGGAAAACTAGGGGCTTTAATGTTAAAGCCTATCTTTAAGAAATTTAAAAAGGACTTTGATTACAAAGAAGTGGGCGGTGCAGCATTTCTTGGAATAGATGGAATATGTATAAAAGCTCATGGAAGTTCAGATAGTAAGGCTATAAAGAATGCAATAAAGCAGGCTAAAATATTCCATGATAACCAGGTAATTAAGAAAATAAAAGAAAAAATAATTGAAGAATAAAGTTTATATATTTTCTTTGTTGACGACTTTGTAATTATGTAATATTATCTAGGTATAGAATTTCTTAGGGAGGTGAAAAATTTGATATTTGAAAAAGTAAGAGGAATAATAGCAGATAAATTAAGTGTTAATGAGGATGATATAACTATGGAAACATCCTTCGTTGATGATCTTGGAGCAGATTCTCTTGATGTAGTTGAACTAATCATGGCTTTAGAAGATGAGTTTGAAATAGAAATATCTGATGAAGAAGCAGAGAATGTTACCACTGTTGGCCAGGTTGTAGAATATATAAGAGAGAATAGTGAAGATTAACATTTAGAAGTCCCGTAAATCGGGGCTTTAATTATATGAAATAAAAGTTTATTCTTGAATTTGTAGTTTTCTGGCAAGTTGAAGAATAAACTTCCGTGGGAGTTGGACATATGATGTTTAATAATTTGATAGAAGAGCTAGAGAATAAAATAGGAGTTAAGTTCAATAATAGGAAATATATTGAAATAGCTCTTACTCATAGTTCTTATGCTAACCAATATAAGAATGTGAAGTTTAATGAGAGACTAGAATTCTTGGGTGATTCTGTACTACAGTTATCTATTACTGAGTACCTTTTTAACCACTATGAAAATAAAACAGAAGGAGAACTTACTAAAGCTAGAGCCTTAATAGTATGTGAGAATTCTCTCTATGAAATAGCTAAAAAATGGTCTCTTGGAAAATATATAAAAATGAGTAAAGGGGAAGAACTCACAGGAGGACGTGAGAGAGTTTCTATACAAGCGGATTGTGTAGAGGCAATATTTGCGGCTATTTATCTTGATAAAGGGATAGAAGCTGTTGAGAAGTTTATAATAGATAATCTAAAAGATACTATAAAAAAGGCTATAAATAATGAAATAGTTTTAGACTATAAGACTAGACTTCAAGAGACTCTTCAACAAAATGGAGAGGTAGCTATAACTTATAACCTTACTAAGTTTGAAGGACCACCCCATAGAAGAAAATTCTATACAGAGGTTTTAATAGATGATAATGTTATGGGAAGAGGAGAAGGTTATAGTAAGAAAGAGTCAGAGCAAAACTCAGCTAAGGAAGCATTTAAGATGTTGGAGGAAACTAATGAAAAGTAAAAGACATTATATAATACCCATATTTGTACCACAAATAGGCTGTCCTCATAACTGCGTATTTTGTAATCAGAGTAGGATTACTGGAGAGAACTTAAAAGATATGGGGATCAAAGAAGAAGAAGATGTAAATGCTGAAACAGTAAGAAATACCATAGAAGAGTATTTAAATACCATAGAAAGAGAAGGGGCAGTGGTTGAAGTATCTTTCTTTGGAGGAACATTTACAGGGATACCTATAGAAAAACAAAGAGAGCTTCTTTCAGTAGCTAAGGAGTATAAGGATATGGGGAAAATAGACTATATAAGAATGTCTACAAGACCAGATTACATAGATGAAAACATATTAAAGCACCTTAAGAGTTTTAATGCAGATATAATAGAACTTGGAGTACAATCCTTAGATGAAGAAGTTCTCAAAAAGTCAGGTAGGGGACATAGCGCGGATGATGTAATAAAAGCTTCTAAGCTTATTAAAGAATATGGATTTACTTTAGGTCATCAAATAATGCTTGGGTTACCTTCAGATACCTTTAAAAAGGATATAAATACTGCTAAAGAAAGTATAGGGATGAAACCAGATATTTGTAGAATATATCCAGCCTTAGTTATAAAAGATACTCCTATGGAGAAGATGTTAGGAAAAGGTTTATACAAACCATATACTCTAAAAGAAGCAGTAGAAATAAGCAAGATTTTATATTCTATGTATACCAGTGAAGGGATTAAGGTTATTAGAATAGGACTTCAACCTACAGAAAACATTAATTATGAAGGGGATATTATAGAAGGTCCTTTTCATCCTGCTTTTAGAGAATTAGTAGAGGGAAAAATTTATAACAGTCTTATAAATAAATACATAAAAGATTTTAACCATAACCTAATAATAGAAGTAAATCCTAGAGAAATATCTAAAATATATACTAACAAAAAAGAATTTTTTTATGACACATTAAAACAAAATAACATAAAAAAATTAAAAATAGTAGAAAATTCATCTCTTAAGAGAGGGGAACTTCTAATGAAAGATGATGAAAGAAACGTAAAAATGTCTATAAGTAAATGGATTGAAGAAATTGCAAAAGAAGGAAAAAGTACTCTTTTATAGAATATACCTAAAGAATGTTAACTTTAAAACAATATTTAGGGTATCTAGGAGGAGTTATTATGGAAGTATTAAAGGTATCAGCACAATCCCAACCAAAGTCAGTGGCAGGTGCTTTAGCGGCTGTACTTAGGGATAGAGAAAATGCGGAAATACAAGCTGTAGGAGCAGGGGCTGTTAATCAAGCAATAAAAGCTATTGCTATAACAAGAGGTTTTGTTGCACCAAATGGTATAGATTTAGTTATAATACCAGCTTTCTCAGAGATAAAAATTGAAGGTGAGGAACGTACTGCTATTAAATTCATAGTTGAACCTAGATAAATAAAAAGACCTTGGTTAAAACAAGGTCTTTTTATAATTAGAGGAGTTTCTTGATATTTTACTATATTTTTTATAAACTAATATAAGATAAAGTGAATATTTTTCACTTTTGAGTTTAACATTGCTTTTATAAATGCATAAGCTTATCAAAGGCTGTATTCATGAAAAGTTAAATTTAGAAAAATATAAGTTATAGTTGAAAAATAGAATGTTGTAAGAATTAAAGGAGTGTTTAGGATGAAAGCAAAAACAAGAAAAAAGTTAACTAAAGTATTAGTAATTTTCATGATTTTAGTGTTTGTGTTATCTTTATTACCAGTGGTATTAGGATAAGTTTAGAAGGAGAAGTGAATATATGTTTTTAAAGTCTATGGAAATAAGAGGTTTTAAATCCTTTGCAGATAAAACAGAGCTAGCTTTTAAACCAGGAGTTACTGCTGTAGTAGGACCTAATGGTAGTGGTAAAAGTAATATTTCAGATGCAATTAGATGGGTTTTAGGAGAACAAAGTGCAAAGAGTCTTAGAGGTGGAAAGATGGAGGATATTATCTTTTCAGGAACTCAATATAGAAAACCAGTAGGACTTGCCCAGGTAGCTTTAACTTTAGATAATGCTGAAGGGGAACTTCCTATTGAATATTCAGATATAACCATCTCAAGAAGGCTATATAGGTCAGGGGAAAGTGAATACTTTATAAATAATACCTCTTGTAGACTTAAAGATATCCATGAACTTTTTATGGATACTGGAATAGGTAAAGAAGGCTATTCTATTATAGGGCAGGGTAAAATAGATGCCATATTAAGTGGTAAGGCAGAAGAGAGAAGAGCTCTTCTTGAAGAAGCAGCAGGGATAGTAAAGTTTAAAACAAGAAAAGAAGAAGCTGAAAAAAAACTTAATAATACAGAGCAAAACTTAGTGAGAATCAATGATATTATAGGAACCTATGAGGAGAGAATTGAGCCTCTTAGAATAGAAAATGAGAAAGCGGAAAAGTTTATAGTTCTTTCAGAGGAACTAAAAACATTAGAAATATCATTAATAGTTGATTCTATAGATAAGATAAAGGTAAATATTAAGAATATAGATGAGGAAATAAAGAATTTAAGTAAGGATATAGATGGACATCAAAAGGAGAAAGATAACTTTAAGGAAATTGCGGAAAAACTAGAAAATACATTGGAAGATGAGGAGAGAAAATCAAGTGAAGATAAGGTAATATATTATACCAGTAAGGAAAAGGCACAAGAACTTGAAGGGGAAAATCAACTTCTTAATGAGAGAATAAAGAATATAGAGTTAAACATAGATAAAAATTATAAAGAAATTCAGTATGAAAAAGATAAAGTTAAAAACCTTATACATAGTAAAAAAGAAAATGAGGATAAACTTTTATTAGATAAGGAAAGTGAAACATTAATAAATAAAGAAATTGAATCCTTAGAAACTGTAATACAGAACCATAATAGAACACTTAAGGATATTGAAAATAGTACTGTAGACTTAAGAGAGAAAGAGATAAAGGCTCTAAGGGATATATCCTCAGAGGAAAATAAAGTAGAGATATTAAATAAAGATATAGAAAGTCTTAATGGGAAACTAAAAGTTTTAGAGACATCTTGTAATAATGCTAATAATTCTTTAAAGATTAATATAACGACAAAGAATATGTTAGACAATAATAAGGAAGAACTTTTAAAAAAAATAGAGTCTATTAATGATGATATAAAAACTAGTAAAAAGGAAATGAATAGGCTTTTAAGCATTATAAATGAGCATGAAAAGGATCTTAGAGAAAAAAACATAACACTTAATAAGCTAGAGGCAAATCAGCAGATGCTTAGAAATCTTCATAAACAGTATGAAGGTTACGCAAGGGCAGTAAAGCTCATTATGAAAGAAGTTAATGAAGAAAGAATTTCTAATATGAAGGGAAAGTGTCATGTTCTAGGAGAAGTTATTCAAGTAAAAAAAGAATATGAAACTTCCATTGAGATTGCTTTAGGTGGAGGAATTTCTGATATAATTACAGAGGATGAATCTATAGCTAAAACACTAATAGCTCATCTTAAAAAGAATAATCTAGGTAGGGCTACATTCCTTCCTTTAACTATAATAAGAGGAAGAAAAATAAATTTAAACGATAATATAAAAAAAATAAAGGGATATATAGGAATAGCTAGTGATCTTATTTCCTATGAAGAGAAGTTTACACCAGCTATAAACTATGTCCTAGGTAGAACTTTAATTTGTGATTCCATGGATAATGCCTTAAACTTTGCAAAATATACGGATTATTCCTATAAAATAGTAACACTTCAAGGAGAAGTCATAAATCCAGGAGGGGCTCTTACTGGAGGAAGTATATATAATAAAAATGTAAACATAATAGGAAGAAAACGAGAAATAGAAGATATAGAAAAAGATTTAAAAGACTTATCTATATATTTAAAGGATTTAAATGCTAAGGTTCTTCTTGAGAAAAATAGTTTTAAGAAATTAGATGATAAATGTTTAAACCTAAAAGATGAGATACATTTTAATAATATAGAAGTTACTAGAGTTCAAGGAGAAATAGGAAATATAGTAAATGAAAATAACAAATTAAAAGAGAGTTTAAATATATCTCTTAAGGAAAAAGATCTAGTAACAGAAAAAATAAATAGAAGTTATGAGGAGTTAGAAGCTAAAAATAAAAATATATTAAAATTAAAAGAAGAAGAAGAAATTTTAAAGAAGAGTAAAGACTTAAAGGAAAAGGAATTAATAAGTAAAGAAGAGGCTTTAACAATACATAAAGAAAAGATAGTAGAGTTTAAGATTAAAAAGGCACAAATAGATGAGAATCTAGGAAGTAAAATTAAAGAAATAAAAAGATTAGAAAAAGATATAGAGGAATTAAGTCTTAAAGAAAATCTTATAAAAAAAGATATAGATAATAATATTTTAGCTAAAGAAGAGAGTATAAAAAGCATAGAGGACAATAAAAAAATAATAGAAGAACTAAATAAAAAAATTCAAGGAATGAAAAGTGAATTTGAAGCTTATGAGGCTAAGAGGGTTAAGCTTAAGGAAGAAATAAAGATAAATAATAATAGGATAGAAACCTTAAATTTAGATCTTAATAAATTAGATGACTTAATAAACAAAAAGCACATAATAAAAGCTAAATATGAAGTGGAGGAAAATTCTCTTTATTCTAAGCTTAATGAAGATATGAATTTAACTTTAGCAGAAGCTTTAGATTTAAGTGTAGAGGTTTTTGATTTAGAGGATTTTAAAAGAAATATAGGAAGACTAAAGAACAAAATATCAGCTATTGGAACAGTTAATCTAGGTGCTATAGAGGAATACGAAGAGGTAACTACAAAATATAAATTTATGAGTAGCCAAAGGGAAGATTTAGATAAGGCCAAGGGAGAACTTATAAGTGTAATAGATGAAATGACTTCAAAAATGAAGGATGTTTTTAATAGTAATTTTAAGGTGCTTAGAGAAAACTTTAATGAAACCTTTAAAGAGCTATTTAAAGGGGGAAGTGCAGACTTAATATTAGGAGAAGGAGATGAACTTTCTGCTAATATAGAAATAAATGTTCAGCCACCAGGAAAGAAGCTTCAGAATATAAACCTTATGTCTGGTGGAGAAAAAGTTTTATCTGCCATTGCCTTATTATTTGCTATACTAAAAATGAAGCCTACACCATTCTGTATACTAGATGAAATAGAAGCAGCCTTAGATGATTCAAATGTTAATAGATATGCAGAGTTTTTAAAACAATTTGCGGGAAATATACAATTTATAGTAATAACCCATAGAAAGGGAACAATGGAAGCTAGTGATGTTCTTTATGGTGTTACCATGGAGGAGAAGGGTGTTTCTAAGATTGTTTCTGTGGATTTAAGTGATAAATAAAAGGAGGAAAGACATGTTTGGAGGATTTTTTGAAAAATTAAAATCTGGACTTTCAAAGACAAGGGATAACCTAACAGATAAAATGAACGAGGTATTCAATTTAGCAGTGACTATTGATGAGGACCTTTATGAGGAATTAGAAGAAATACTAATTACTTCAGATATAGGGGTAGATACCTCTGTAGAGATTATAGAGAGACTTAGAAAGAGAATAAGAGAAGAGAAGATAAAAGATATAGCAGAGGTTAGACCTTGCCTTAAAAGAGTCATAAGTGACATGATGAAGGAAGGAACTAAAGAGGCTGAAGAAAGTAAAGGAGAAAAAGTTATTTTAATCATAGGGGTTAATGGGGTTGGAAAAACCACATCCATAGGTAAAATAGCAGCTCAATATAAAAAACAGGGGAAAAAGGTTTTATTAGCTGCAGCAGATACATTTAGAGCAGCAGCTATAGATCAGTTAGAAGTTTGGAGTCAAAGAGCTAATGTAGATTTAATAAAACATCAAGAAGGATCAGATCCAGCTGCCGTTGTATTTGATGCTATATCTGCTGCAAAAGCAAGAAAGGTAGATGTTTTAATATGTGATACAGCAGGGAGACTTCATAATAAGAAAAATCTTATGGATGAGCTTTCAAAAATAAATAGAATAATAGACAGGGAACTTAAAGATTACAAGAAAGAAACCCTTCTAGTACTAGATGGAACTACAGGGCAAAATGCAGTAATTCAAGCAAAGCAATTTAAAGAGGTTTGTGATATAGATGGAATAATTCTTACAAAGCTTGATGGAACCGCTAAAGGGGGAGTTGTAATATCTATAGTTAGAGAACTTAATATACCAGTAAAGTATATAGGAGTTGGAGAGGGAATAGAAGATCTTCAAAAATTCAATGAAGAAGAATTTGTTGAGGCACTTTTTTAAAAAGTGTTAAGTAAAAATACTTGACAGTGCTCTAGAGTTTTGATATTATATCTTTTGTAAGTTAGGTGATTGATATGGAAGAAAGAATAGAGATATCCTTGCTTATGGACTTCTACGGAGAGCTTTTAACAGATAAACAAAAAAACATTATGATGCTTTATTATAATGAAGATTTATCTTTAAAAGAAATATCTGAATTAAATGAGACCAGTAGGCAAGCAATACATGATTTAATTAAAAGATGTTATAAACAACTTTTATCTTATGAAGAGAAATTAAGACTTCTTGAAAAAAGCTTGAATCAAGAAAAAGCTAAAGAAAAAATACTTAAGGAGCTTAATAGTTTGGATCACCAAATAATAGATGAAGCACAGAAGAAAAAGATTTATAAAATAGAGCAACTTGTCAAGGAAACCATTTAAATGTAGGAGGTTTTAACATGGCTTTTGAAGGATTAGCATCAAAACTTCAAGATACACTTAAAAAGTTAAAAGGCAAAGGAAGGCTAACAGAAAAAGACGTAAAAGAAGCCATGAGAGAAGTTAAGCTTGCTCTATTAGAGGCAGATGTTAACTATAAGGTAGTTAAAAGCTTTATAAAATCTGTTAGTGAGAAATGTTCAGGAAGTGAAGTACTTGAAAGTTTGACACCAGGACAACAGGTGGTTAAGATAGTTAATGATGAGCTTACAGCTCTTATGGGGAATAGTGAAAGCAAGATAGAATTTGATGATAAGGGACTTACAGTTATAATGCTTGTAGGACTTCAGGGTGCAGGTAAAACTACCATGGCAGGAAAGCTTGCTTTATCACTTAGAAAGAGAAATAAAAAACCATTACTTGTTGCAGGGGATATATATAGACCAGCTGCTATAAAGCAGTTACAAACAGTTGGAGGTCAGATAGATGTTCCAGTGTTCACAATGGGAGATAAGGTAAGTCCAGTGGATATTGCCAAGGCCTCAATAGAACATGCAAGAAATAATGGACTTAATGTAGTTATAGTAGATACAGCAGGAAGACTTCATATAGATGAAGAGCTTATGCAAGAACTTAAGGATGTAAAGAACAATATAGATCCTAACGAAATATTACTAGTAGTTGACTCAATGACAGGTCAAGACGCTGTAAATGTAGCTGAAACCTTCAATGAATCATTAGACATTTCAGGAGTTATATTAACAAAGCTTGATGGAGATACAAGAGGGGGAGCTGCTCTTTCCATAAGGTCTATGACAAATAAGCCTATAAAGTTTGTAGGTGTTGGAGAGAAGATGAATGATTTAGAAGTCTTCTATCCAGATAGAATGGCATCTAGAATACTTGGAATGGGTGATGTGTTATCCCTAATTGAAAAAGCTCAGCAAGCTATAGATGAAAAAGAAGCAAAAGAACTTGGAAATAGAATGTTAAACCAAGAGTTTAACTTCGAAGATTTCCTTCAAGCCATGGCTCAAATAAAGAAACTTGGACCTTTAAACAAGCTTCTAGAGATGATGCCAGGTATAGGAGGAAAGGAACTTCAAGGCATTGATTTAAGCCAAGGAGAAAAGGAAATGGGTAAAACCGAGGCGATAATTAATTCTATGACCGCGAAGGAAAGACGTAATCCTCACTTAATCTCCTCTTCTGGTTCTAGAAGAAAGAGAATAGCAAAGGGTTCAGGGACCACTATTCAAGATGTAAATAAACTTTTAAAGAGTTTTGAGCAGATGAAGAAAATGACAAAGCAGATGAAGGGCATGCAGAAAAATTCTAAAAAAGGATTTTTAGGTAAACTTCCTTTCATGTAATAAATATACTAAAGTTTTAAAGGAGGTGAAACACATGGCAGTAAAGATAAGATTAAGAAGAATGGGATCTAAGAAGGCTCCTTTCTACAGAGTAGTTGTTGCTGATTCAAGAAGTCCAAGAGACGGAAGATTCATAGAAGAAATAGGATATTACAATCCTGTTGCTGAGCCTCAAGAGCTAAAGATAGATGGCGAAAAGGCTAAGAAGTGGATGGCAAACGGAGCTCAACCAACAGATATCGTAAAGAAGCTTTTCGGTAGAGCTGGAGTTTAATCCAGTATTGGTTAGGAGGTGAATTCTCATAGGATATGTTATTAAGTATCTTATGAGAAGCTTTGAATGAAAAACTTAGTCGAAATTATCGCTAAATCCTTGGTGGATAATCCGGATTTAGTTGAAGTTAATGAAATCACTGGAGAACAATCTATTATAATAGAGCTTAAAGTTTCTCAAGATGATATGGGCAAAGTTATAGGAAAACAAGGCAGAATAGCGAAAGCTATTAGAACCGTTGTAAAAGCCGCAGCAATAAAGGAAAATAAAAGAGTGGTAGTAGAAATACTAAATTAGAAGGAGTTAGGTTTTGCCTAGCTCTTTTTAATTAATTTATTTTTAAATTGGAATTAAATTTAGGTGGTGATATATTATGAAAGAATTTATGACTGTTGGACAAATATCAAAGCCTCATGGTGTTAAAGGAGAAGTAAAGGTTTTTCCTTTAACAGATAATGTAAAAAGATTTAAAAAATTGAAGACTGTTTTTATTGATGATAAAGAGATAAAGGTTGTTTGGTGTAAGCTTCAAGCGGATAGAGCTATTTTAAAGCTTGAAGGCGTAGAGTCAATGGATGATGCGGAAAAACTTAGAAATAAGTACTTAAATATAAGAAGAGAAGATGCAGTAAGACTTTCTAAAGACACTCATTTTATAGTAGACATTATTGGATGTTCTGTTTATGATAGTAATGAAGTTTTTATAGGTGAAGTTAAGGAAGTAATAAAAACTGGTTATAATGATGTATATTGGGTGAAAAATGGAAAGAAGGAAGTTTTAGTTCCTGTACTTAAGGAAATAGTATATGATATAGATGTTGAAAATAAGAAGATAGTTATTAAACCAGTGGGAGAATGGCAAGATGAAGATTAGTATTCTAACTCTTTTTCCAGATATGTTTAATATCTTTGATGAAAGTATAATAGGTAGAGCTAAGGAAAAAGATTTAATCTCCATAGATACCTATAATATAAGAGATTATTCAGAAAATAAGCATAAAAAGGTAGATGATTATCCCTATGGTGGAGGGGCAGGAATGGTTATGACTCCTCAGCCTATAGTTTCTTCTATAGAAGAGGTTAAGAAGGAAAATAAGGGTAAGGTTATTTTTCTTGGTCCTCGTGGAAAAACTTTCAACCATAGTATGGCTGAAGAGTTAAGTAAAGAAAAAGAACTTATATTTTTATGCGGGCATTATGAAGGTATTGATGAGAGGGTTTATAAATACATAGATATGGAGATTTCTCTTGGAGATTTCGTTCTTACAGGAGGAGAAATGGCATGTATACCAGTTATAGACAGTATCTTAAGACTTGTTCCAGGAGTATTATCAAAGGAAGATAGTTTTATGGAAGAGTCTTATTATAATGGAACCTTAGAGTATCCTCAATATACAAGACCAGAAATTTTTCACGGAGAAAAAGTACCAGATGTTTTGCTTTCTGGTCATCATGAGAATATAAGAAAATGGAGAAGGCTTATGTCTCTTAGAATAACTAAGGAGAGAAGACCAGATCTTTATAAGAAAATTCTACTTACAAAAGAAGATAAAAAACTTCTTAAAAATGAATAAAATATATTGAACTATTAAATGTAACTATGATATAATAAGCTTTGTGCTAGTACGGGCGGTCCTCTATGGTATTTATACTGTAAGAACGTCAAGATTATTTTAAGGAGGGAATGCACATGAACGAATTAATAAGAGCTATAGAAGCTGAACAATTAAGAAGCGATTTACCAAGCTTCAACGTAGGAGATACTGTTAAAGTATACGTTAAGGTTAAAGAAGGAAACAGAGAAAGAACACAAATGTTCGAAGGAACTGTTATAAAGAGACAAAATGGTGGAGTTAGAGAAACTTTCACAGTAAGAAGATTAGCTTACGGTGTTGGTGTTGAAAGAACTTTCCCAGTTAATGCTCCAATAGTTGAAAAACTAGAAGTAGTAAGAAGAGGTAAGGTAAGAAGAGCTAAGTTATTCTACTTAAGAGATAGAGTAGGTAAGGCAGCTAAGGTTAAGGAATTAATCAGAGCATAATATAACATATTTTATTAAAAGAGGGGTTAATGCCCCTCTTTTATTTACATAAATATAATGATTTAAATTAATTATATTTGCTTTAATGAAATTTTTTATGCAAAATAATATGAGAATTATAATTATGTAAAGTTTATCTGATGGCTAGGAGCTGTAACACCCCATCCTCTTAAAAGGTGGGGAATAACAGTTGCTACACCCCTAGATTAACTCATCTAACCTTCAGATGCTGGAAAGAACACCAGCTGAAGGAAGAATCGTTCTATTAATGAATAAGTTAAGAGTTTATATTAAAATCTTAGAGCATTAGAAATCTTATAAATAGGTATAAAAGCTGTAATCTTCTATTTAAAAGAATGGAAAAGTACGGTTTATGGTTATAAATAAAATATATTTAGAGAGGGTGACTTTAATGGCTATTAACTGGTTTCCGGGACATATGGTTAAGACCAGAAGAGAAATAAAAGAAAATTTAAAGTTAGTAGATGTAGTTATAGAAATAAGGGATGCTAGAATACCAAAATCTAGTTCTAATCCAGAAATAGAAGAGTTATGTAAGGGAAAACCAAGAATAATACTTCTAAACAAAAGCGATCTCTGTGAGAAGAACACTACGAAGAAATGGATAAAGGAATTAACAAAGGAAGACATAAGAGCTCTTGAGGTTAATTGTGTAAAGGGAGAAGGACTTAAAAATATTAAGCCTATGATGGAAGAACTTTTAAAAGAAAAACATGATAGACTTAAAGCTAAAGGACTTAAAAATATAGTAATGAGGGCTATGGTAGTTGGGATACCTAATGTGGGGAAATCATCTTTTATAAATAAAATGGCTCAAAATAATATTGCTAAGACAGGAGATAGACCAGGAGTCACTAAAAATAAGCAATGGATAAAGACTAAAATAGGTATAGAACTTATGGATACTCCAGGAATACTTTGGCCTAAATTTGAAGATGAAGAAGTAGCTTTAAGTTTAGCTTTCACAGGAGCTATAAAGGATGAAATAATGGATGTTGAAGAATTAGCATTAAAACTTGTAGAGAAACTTCAAAATATGTATCCTGAGAATTTAAAAACAAGATATAAGCTTCAAGATATATGTGAAAATCCATTAGATACTTTAGATACTATTGCAAAAAAAAGAGGAGCTATTATGGGTGGGGGAGCCATAGACTATAACAGGGTTGCTGTTATGCTCTTAGATGAATTTAGAGGTGGAAAAATAGGGAATATATCCTTAGAAACACCTTAAGGTTAGGAGATTTATCATATGGATTTGTTAAATATAAATACTCTTCAAAATTTTAAGTTTAAGGAGATAAAAGAAGCAGTAGATGCTTTAGACATTACCCTTCTTAAAGATAAGGATATAGAATTTTTGGCGAGTCTTATAAGTGATGATAAGAGAAAAAATGTAACCTCTCTAATGGGTAAATTAGAGAGAAACTACATTAAATATAAGGAAGAGAATATTAGAGTTAGAAAACTTTATGATTTTGATAGAAGTTTTGGAGAAAACTTAATTGTAGCAGGAGTGGATGAGGTAGGTCGTGGACCTTTAGCAGGGCCTATAGTGGCCGCTGCTGTAGTTTTAGATTTAAAGAGTATAGAAGATATAATACTCTATATAAATGATTCTAAGGCCTTATCAGAGGGAAAGAGAGAGGAACTTAGTGAGATAATAAAAGAAAAAGCACTTAGTTATAGTATAAGTGAAGCTTCTAATTTAGAAATAGATGAAAAAGGTATAGCTTATTGTAATAATAAGGTATTTAAGGATGCTTGTTATTCTTTAAAAATAAAGCCAGACCTTGTATTGTCCGATGGGTATATGATAAAAGACTTTAAAATTAAGAATAAATCTATAATAAAAGGAGATGCTCATAGTGCATCTATAGCATGTGCATCTATAATAGCTAAGGTTTATAGGGATAATCTTATGAAAGAGTATCATAAAATTTATCCAGATTATGATTTTAATAATAATGCTGGATATGGAACTAAGAAACATATAGAAGGTATAAAGAATCATGGTATAACTAAAATACATAGAAGAAGTTTTTTAAGGAATATAGAAAATACTCTAGATTAAAAGCTTAGAACATTTTTAATAAGATTAAATCTATAGTTATCATCCTTTGTATTTAAAAAGATTTCAAGGGCATCAAACCTTATAAAGTGTTTGGTAAGCCCTTTTTTTATTATATAAAATTCTGCTAGTTTCTTAAGTTTTAAAGCCTTAGGTTTATTTATAGCTTCCATGGGATAACCGTATTTAGTGGAGAATCTAGTTTTCACTTCGATAAAACATAAAACATCCTTGTCTAAGCCTATTATGTCTATTTCTCCTATTTTGCAGTAGAAGTTTCTATGAAGGATTTTATATCCCTCTTTAATTAGAAAATCACAACCTATAGTTTCGCCATAAGATCCTATAGATTTATTTAAATTTTTCATAATACCTCCTAATTAATACAGATTTTTATTATTCCATAACACTTTTTACTAAAATGTTAAAAAGACACTTAAATATATGGTATATTTAAGATGTAAAAACAGGAAAAGGTTGGGGTTTTATGTATAGATCTTTAAGTTTAAAAAAAGTAGTAAAAAATAGATTTCCGGCGTTAACTCATAGAAATTTTAGATATTTCTGGTTTGGTCAGTGTGTTTCTTTAATTGGTACTTGGATACAAAATACAACTCAAAGCTGGTTAGTTTTAGAGATTGCTACGGAAAATACGGCCTTTCTTTTAGGGGTTATAAATGCACTTCAATTTTTGCCACTTATGTTATTTTCTTTGTTTTCGGGGGTAATAGTAGATAGATTCAATAAACGTAATATTTTAATATTTACCCAGGTTGGACTTATGATTATGGCCATTTTGCAGGGAATATTAGTTTATACTAACACAATAGAGTATTGGCATTTAATGATTATAGCCTTTTTAGTTGGAAGTTTAAACTCTATTGACTTTCCAACACGTCATTCTTTTGTTATAGAACTCGTAGGAAAAAAGAATCTTATGAATGCTATAGCCCTTAACTCTACTATATTTAATGCGGCAAGAATCTTAGGTCCTGGTATTGGTGGACTCTTAATAGGATATGTGGGAATTGCTCCTTGTTATTTTATAAATGCAGTGACTTTTATTCCGGTGATTTTTGGAATATATAGCATAAGAGGAATAGTTGCAAAAAAAGATAAATTTGATAATGGTAGTGTAATAAAGGAAATTAAGGAGGGATTAGCATATATAAAAGGTAATAAGGCTTTAGTAAGGACTTTTGTTTTTATAGTGGTAATAGGAATTTTTGCATTTAATTATAGTGTATTGATACCTATTTTTTCTACAGAGGTTTTAGGATTAAGTAGTAAAGAGTATGGATTTCTAATGTCCTCCTTAGGAGTAGGATCCTTAATTGGAGCCTTAAGAATGGCAACAAAGAAAAGTTCTATGCCTAAGGAAAAATCTATACAAATAATAGGATACATAGTTTCTATTCTATTGATAATTATAGGCATAACAACTAAATACTATACTTTATCATTATTTTTAGCTTGTATTGGAATTTTTAATGTGTCCTTTTCAACTAGTGCAAATTCAAGGGTGCAACTAAGTAGTAAAGATGAGTATAGAGGCCGGGTAATGAGTGTTTATAACATGTTATTCGCAGGAGTAACACCTATTGGAAGTATGTTCACAGGGGCTTTATCTAATGCTGTAGGACCAAAAGGGACATTTATATTAAGTGGATTTATTGCTATGATGCTGATGACACTTATAAATGTATTATTTAAAGTTAAGGATAAAGAATTATAAAATATACTTTATATGTCAATAATCACAGTGAGGTGATTATATGGCTATTAACTTAAATAGTGCTACAATAAGAGGAATAGAAGGGGAAATAGTAATGGTAGAGGTGGATATAGTTAGGTCTCTTCCATCATTTACTATAGTGGGTCTTCCGGATATTACAGTGAAAGAGTCTAAAGAGAGAGTTAGAAGTGCAATAATAAATAGTGGATTTAATTTTCCTTTGGGAAGGATAATTGTAAATTTAGCTCCGGGGAATCTTAAAAAAGAAGGAACTTACTTTGATCTTTCTATTGCTTTAGCTATACTTAGAATGAGTGAACAAATACAAGAATTTAATGAGGAAGAATTTGTAATTCTTGGAGAACTTTCTTTGAATGGAGAGTTAAGAGGGGTTAAGGGAATACTTCCTATAGTAATTGAAGCAAGTAATAAAGGATTTAAAAATTTTATTGTACCCTATGATAATGCAAAAGAATGTTCCATTATAAAAGATACAAAGGTATATGCCTTTGAGAACTTAAAAGAAGTTATAGGATTTTTGACTTATAAAGATGTTATGCCATATGTTCTTGAAGAGGAGAGTCATACCTTAAGTAAGGTAGGAGATTTTAAGGATGTAATAGGACAAGAGAGTGTAAAAAGAGCGTTAGAAGTGGCCAGCGCTGGAGGACATAGTGTTTTACTCTATGGAGAACCAGGAACAGGCAAATCAATGCTTGCTAATAGAATTCCAAGTATATTGCCAGAATTAAGCTATGATGAGGCATTAGAAGTTACTAAAATATATAGTGTCTGTGGAATACTTAATAAAGATAATGGATTAGTTAAAGAAAGGCCCTTTAGAAGTCCTCACCATACCACATCTAATGTGACCCTAGTTGGTGGAGGAAGGAATTTAAGACCAGGAGAGATAACCTTAGCTCATAATGGAATATTATATTTAGATGAGATACTAGAGTTTAAAAAAGAAGTGTTAGAGGTATTAAGACAACCTTTAGAGGATAGAAAGATAACTGTATCTAGATTAAGTGGAACTGTAGAGTACCCTGCAAGCTTCGTTTTAATAGGATCCATGAATCCTTGCATTTGTGGTTTTTCATTGTCCAATTCCCCATATAAAAGATGTTCTTGTACAGAAAGAGAAAAGGAAAAATATCTTAAAAAGCTATCAGGACCATTACTAGATAGAATAGATATGTTTATATTTGTGCCTCCAGTTGATATTGAAGAATTAAATGGAAGAGGGACTCTTGGGGAAGCCTCTAAAGAAATTAGAAAAAGAGTGGAGAAGGCTAGGAAGAAGCAAAGGGAAAGATTTAAGGAGAAAAACATATATTGTAATAGCGAAATGAACCATAGTCATATACGGGATTTGGGAAAGGTAAGTAAAGGAGCTCTAAATATATTAGATAAAATATATTTAAAGTATAATATAAGTCCAAGAGTCTATGATAAGCTAATAAAGCTCTCTAGAACCATTGCAGATCTAGATAATAGCCTTTATGTTAAAGAGAATCATATTATAGAAGCCATCCAGTATAGAAAATTTATAAATGAAAAAATTATTTGTATACATAAAAAAAAATTGGATATAATTTAAAAATAAAAAAGGAGGATGGAGTATGAATATAAGAGATATGAATACTGTTCTTTGGATAGCTTCTTCATCTATAAGCAATACTAAGAAGAACTATATATATGATCTTTATAATGATAAGGAAGAACTTTTTTATAATATAGTAAATTATAAACTTAATAAGCTTACTTTAAGGGAAATGGAGGAGCTTATAAGAAGTTTTAATAAAGAAACTATTAGTAATATTATAGATAAGATTAAAGAACAAGGATTGAGATATGTTCTATATGGTGAAGAACATTATCCAAAGGAGTTTTATAATATAGAAGAACCACCATTCATTATTTTTTATAAGGGAGACCTAGAGGTAATAAATGAAAGGAGTGTATCCATAGTTGGATCAAGAAATTGCACATACTATGGAAAAGAGGTCACAAAATATATTGTCAAGGAATTAAGTCAGTATAATGTTAATACAGTAAGTGGAGGAGCTAGAGGTATAGATTCTATTGCGCATTTAACATCTATAGAAAATAATAGCAAGACCTTGGCAGTTTTAGGTTGTGGAATTGATATTGTATATCCTAGGGAAAATGCAAAGTTATTTAAGGATATAGAAAAAAATGGACTTGTAATAAGCGAATTTCTTCCAGGGACTCCTCCTATTAATTATAATTTTCCTCAAAGAAATAGGATTATAAGTGCTTTAGGGGAGGTAGTGGTTGTAATAGAGGGAAGTAATAAAAGTGGAACCTTAATCACAGCATCTCATGCTCTTAAACAAGGAAAGGATGTAATGGCAGTACCAGGACCTATTTATTCAGAACTAAGTAAGGGATGTAATAAGTTAATAAGAGATGGAGCTTATCCATTTACGGAAATAGAAGACATTTTAAGTTTACTGAAAATTCATAAAAACTGTAGAAGGTTACAAAAAGAAAATAATAAAAGTGAGAATAATACATTAAAAGAGAGAATATACAATATAATAATGAATGAACCTATGCATATTGATACTATTATAAAAATAACTAATATTGACATAAAGGTGTTATATGAGTTATTATTTGAATTGCAATTTGAAGAAAGAATTTTAGCTTTAAGTGGAAACTTTTATGTGAAAGCCATTTAATTAATTAAGACACACAGGGGGTGAATTCTCCATATTAAATTTAAAATTATGGAGTAGCTTATGGGACAAAAACTTGTAATAGTAGAATCACCAGCAAAGGCAAAAACTATAAGTAAGTATTTAGGAAAGAATTTTGTGGTGGAAGCTTCAATGGGGCATGTTAGAGATCTTCCTAAGAGCCAATTAGGAGTTAATATAGAAGAAAATTATAATCCTAAATATATAACTATAAGAGGAAAAGGTGACCTTTTAGATAAGCTTAGAAAATTAGCTAAGAAAAGCGATAAAATATATCTGGCAACTGACCCTGATAGAGAGGGAGAGGCTATATCTTGGCATTTGGCTAATGTGTTAAAGATTGATGAAACTGAGAAATGTAGAATTGAATTTAATGAAATAACTAAGAATGCAGTACAAAATTCTATAAAGAATCCAAGAGAAATTAATAAAGATTTAGTAGATGCTCAACAAGCAAGAAGAATACTAGATAGATTAGTTGGTTACGAAATAAGCCCTATATTATGGAAAAATGTTAAGTGGGGATTAAGTGCAGGTAGAGTTCAATCAGCGGCTCTTAACATAATATGTAATAGAGAAGATGAGATAAGTAAGTTTGAACCTAAAGAATACTGGACTATTGAATGTGAGCTTCAAAAGGAAAAAAATAAATTTAAGGTAAAGCTACATAGTATAGAAGGAAAAAAAGCTGAAGTTAATAATGAAGAGGAAAGTAATTTAATATTAGATTATATTAAAAAGGGAGATTTTAAAGTAAGCAAGATAAAGAAATCTGTAAAAAACAAAAACCCTATGGCTCCTTTTACTACAAGTACTCTTCAGCAAGAAGCTTATAGAAAGCTTAATTTTCAAACTAAAAGAACTATGTCTGTAGCTCAGCAACTATATGAAGGAGTAGAGGTTAAAGGACATGGAACCTTAGGTTTAATAACCTATATGAGGACAGATTCAGTTAGAGTATCTAAGGATGCTCAAGAGACAGCATTATCTTTTATTGAAGAATTTTATGGAAAGAACTATGCTCCAGAAACACCAAGGGTTTATAAAGGGAAAAAGAATATACAGGATGCTCACGAAGCTATAAGGCCAAGTTATATTGAAATAACTCCAGAAATTGCTAAAAAAAGTTTAAAAGAAGAGCAATATAAATTATATTCTTTAATATGGAATAGATTTATAGCCAGTCAAATGGCTTCAGCACAGCTAAATTCCTATGGAATAGAAGTTGAAAATGGAAAATATAATTTTAGAGCTAGTGGATCAACTGTTAAGTTTGATGGATTTATGAAGGTATATGAATATATAACTGAAGAAGAGGAAGAGAGTACTAAACTTCCAGAACTTTTAGAGAATGAAATATTAAAGCTTAATAAATCTAATGGGAACCAGCATTTCACTCAACCACCAGCTAGATTTACTGAAGCAAGCTTTGTTAAGGTTTTAGAAGAAAAGGGTATAGGAAGACCAAGTACCTATGTTCCAACTATATCAACCTTACTACAAAGAAAGTATGTAGAGAGAGAAAAGAAAAATCTTATACCAACAGAACTTGGACAGATAGTTAATAACATTATGGAAGAATATTTTAATCAAATAGTTGATGTAGAGTTTACAGCAGGAATGGAGCTTAAACTTGACTATATAGAGGAAGGTAATGAGACTTGGGTTAAGGTGGTAGATGAATTCTTTACACCTTTAAAAACAAACATTGAAATAGCAGAAAAGGAGATATCAAAGATAACCATAGAAGATAAGGTTAGTGATGTTC
>NZ_JBFNEO010000005.1:0-31796 GCF_040797585.1 Clostridium sp. | reverse complement strand
CATTAATTCAATCTATTTTAAATGCTATAACCTTAATAATTATTATGCTTATAGGAATTACTTTGGTTTCTTATGTAGTATTGTTATTAAAAGATAAAGTTGTGGGACTTAATTTTGACATCGATACATCTAAAATTAAATATATGAAAAGTAAGTTTACGAATCTAGCAGGTAAACAACTTGCTATTCTATTTTCTATAATGCTTCTTTTAATAGCTGTAAGTTATATTTTAAAGGCTTATTATCTTGTTTATAGCCCAAGAGGTATAGCATTTGGGGCAAGTTATACAGATATAAAGGTAACATTACTTTTTTATAGGTTAATCACCATTGTAGCAATGATTTTTTCTATACTTGTATTTATTAATGTAAGAAAACATAAATTTAAGCCAGTGTTTATATCTATAGGAGTAATTGTATCTCTTGTAGTGTTAGAGAATGTTGCAGCTATAGCAGTTCAGAGATTAGTTGTAAAAGCTAATGAGATGGATTTAGAGAAGCCTTATATACAACATAATATAGACTTAACTAGAAAGGCTTTTAATATAGATTCTATTGAGGAAAGGCCATTTGATGTAAAAAATGATTTAACAAAAGAAGATGTAAAAAATAATAAGGATATATTTGATAATATAAAAATAAATTCCGTTAAGCCAACATTAAACTTTTATAATCAAGTTCAAGTTATAAGATATTATTATAACTTCAATGATTTAGATGTAGATAGATATAAAATAAATGGAGAATATAATCAAGTGTTTATAGCACCTAGAGAAATTAATACAGATGCTATAGAGCCTAATACTTGGATAAATAGACATTTAAAATATACCCATGGCTTTGGTATGGTAATGAATAAAGTTAATTCTGTAACACCACAGGGACAACCGGATTTTATAATAAAAGATATACCACCAGAAAATAGTACAGACATTAAATTAGATAATCCAAGAATATACTTTGGAGAAAATACGAATTATTATGCTATAACAAATACAGATACAGAAGAGTTTGATGCGCCTAAGGGTGGAGAGAATCAAACTAATAAATATGATGGTAAAGATGGAGTAAAGCTTAACTGGATAAATAGAATTCTTTTTGCTTTAAAAGAAAAAGACATTAATATTATATTATCTAAGGATATTAACAAAGAAAGTAAAATGTTAATGAATAGAAATATAATGGATAGAGTAAAGACAATAGCTCCTTTCTTAGAATATGATGAGGATCCGTATACAGTTATAAATAATGGTAAGTTGTATTGGATGATAGATGCTTATACAACATCTGATAAGTTTCCGTTTGCGGAGCCATATAAAGGAATTAACTATATAAGAAACTCTGTAAAGGTAATTGTAGATGCCTACGATGGGACTGTAGATTATTATATTGTAGATAATAATGATCCATTAATTAAATGTTACGCTGATATCTTTAAAGGATTATTTAAAGATGTTTCTGAGATGCCAGAAGGATTCAAAGAGCATTTTAAATATCCACAAGAATTATTTAAGTTACAAAGTAAAGTTCTAGAAAAGTATCATATGACTGATCCATATATATTCTTTAATGGAGAAGATTTATGGCAAGTGTCTAAAAATGGATTAAACCTTACAGATAATGCTGATATAACAGAAGAGGAAGATAAATCAGGGGAAATACCTTATATAGTAACAAGACTTCCAGGTGAGGATAAAACTGAAATGGTAATGCTTGATTACTTCAATATGAAGGGAAAACAAAATATGGTATCTATATTATCAGCTAAAATGGATGGGGAGGACTATGGAAAGCTTACATTATTTAAGTTTCCTCCACAAAAAACTATATATAGCCCAATGCTATTTAATAATACTATAAGGCAAGATGATTATATTTCTAAGGAAATAAAGCTTTGGCAATCTAATAATTCAGATGTAATACTAGGAGAGACTGTAATAATTCCTATAAATAATTCTTTGTTATATGTAGAACCATTATATATTGTAGCAAGTAACTCCAGCGGTATACCAGAAATGAAAAGGGTTATAATGTATAATGGAGATAAGGTAGTAATAGAAGAGAGCGTAGATAAGGCGTTAAATGCTCTATTCAGTGGAGATACATCAATTAGCAATAAACCAAAAGAAGATAATAAAGATACTATAGATATGGATAGTTTAAATAAAGCAAAAGAGGCTTATAATAAAGCCATAGAGGCACAGAAAAACGGTGATTGGGCAAAATATGGAGAATACATTAAAGAGCTTGGAGATATTCTTGGCAATATAGAGTAAAATTTTATAATAAATAAAATATATTTTAGTTTTAAGATTAGGCACAGGGATACTGTGTCTAATTTTAATGATTTAAATTTTTATAGGTCATTAATTATTTTATTACTATCTTTAATATGATAGAATTTATTACAGAAGAAGTAAAAAAGGAGGGAGGATACCTCATGGATTATGATATTCTTATATTGGGTGGAGGGCTTATAGGCTGTGCAGTAGCTTATGAGTTATCTAAATACAATTTAAATATAGCTTTAATAGAAAAGGACTATGATATAGCAGATGACATAGCTTTCATTAATACAGCTATAGTATATGATGGAATAGAAACAAAGGATGATCTTATGGCAAAGCTTGAGGTAATAGGTAATGGGATTATTGATAAGCTTAGCAATAAATTTGATATACCATTTAAGAGAACAGGCTCTTTAATTATAGCAGAAGATGATAAGCAGGTTGAAAATATAAAGCATATTTATAACAGAGCTAAAAAAAGAGGGATAGATGGAATAGAATTAATAGATTCTAATAAAATTAAAGAATTAGAGCCAAATATAAAATCAGAGGCCAAAATGGCTATATATTCAAATAATACAGGGGTCATATGTCCTTATGATTTAGCCCTAGCTTATGCAGAAATAGCTTTTGATAATGGTGTTAATTTTAGATTAGAAGAAGAGGTTTTGGATATTCAAAAATCCACTAAAGGATTAAGGGTATCAACAAATAAAAATAAATTTACTAGTAAAATAGTTATAAATACAACTCCCTATGAAAATTATGATATAGAAACTTCTATGGATGAATTTAAAGAAAGTGAAAAGATAACTTATTTTGTACTAGAAAAGGAGTATAAAGAACACTTTAATCACATTATATACTCTATGGGAGAGGATAAAGATAAGTTTTATGCTATACCATCACTAACTGGAAACACGATAACAGCAGTAAGTGGAAAAGAGAAAATACACGTAAGTTATGGAGTAGATAGAATATCAGAAGTTATTAGTGAAATAAATTTAGAGGGTGTAAATAATATTTATCATGATTACATATACAATGATATGATAATGGTAGAGGATTCAGATATAGAAAAAAGAGGATATATAAAAATAACAGGTAAGAATTTTAGTGAAGTAACCATAACACCAGCTATAGCAAATATGGTATGTGAAACGGTTATTAATAACTTAAAGTGTACTGAGAAAAAGAATTTTATAGATAAGAGAAGAGATTTTTATAGGTTTAAAGAAATGAACAATGAGGAGATAAATGAACTTATAAAAATAGATCCTAGATATGCTAATATAATATGTTTATGTAATCAAATAACTGAGGCTGAGATAATAGATAGTATAAGAAGACCATTAGGTGCCAGAACTGTGGAGGGAATAAAAAGAAGAACTGGAGTTACCTTTGGAGGATGCCAAGGATCTTATTGTTTAATTAGAATAATTTCTATATTAGCTAGAGAAACTAATAAGAAACTTACTGACATAGTAAAGGATTCTAAAAATTCTAAAATGATAAAGTCTAGAATAAAAGAATTTGATGAAGTATAAGAGGAGGGTCTGAATGTACAAAGCTTCTATATGTGAAGGGTGTCATAAGAGCTGCGTAATTCATATATATAAAGACAAAGATTATATAGATATATATGGAAATGAATGTGAAGTGGGTTTAGAATATGGAAAATTTAAGAGCCAAGAAGATAAAGATATATTCACAACTATAATAAGAATTAAGGGCTCTGAAAAGCATAAAGTTGTACCAGTAAAAAGCTCTAAGGAAATAGATAGGTCTTTATGGGTAGAATGTTCTAAGGCTCTTAGTAGAATATATGTAGGACCACCTATAAAAATAGGTGATATAATTTGTAAGAATATCTTAAATACAGAAGTAGATATAATAAGTTGCAGATCTATAGAAAGAGATAAACATGATTAATAAATATATCAGAGTTTTTGCACTTGAAATTTCTTTGGGTTGTAAGCCTATGGATTTATCTGATGGTTACAAACTGTAACACCCCCATCCTCTTAAAAGGTGGGGGATAACAGTTGCTACGCCCCTAGATTAACTCATCTAAATCTTCAGGTGGGGGAAAGAACATCACCTGAAGGAAGATTCGTTCTATAAGACTTAATAAATAATAATTAACTTTGTATTGACACTAAGATTGGTGTATAATATAATGAATGGTAATAAAATTCAATATATGTAAAACCGTTGAAGAGGCTAGTATTAGGATGCTGAGTTTAAAGAGAGTTAGTGGTAGGTGAGAACTAACACTTAGGTCTTAAGAATCCACCTTGGAGGGACTGTGATTAAGCAGTACGATAAAATCGTTAATATATATAAGAGAGTTAAAGTAATATTATATTATTTTAATTAATTAGGGTGGTAACGCGGAGTCAATTCGTCCCTTGTGGGGATGAAATTGGCTCTTTTTTATTTGTAAATAAATATATCAAATAAAATTTAAATATTGAAATTATCTAGGAGTGTAACGTCTCAATGATCCAACTTATAATGAGAGGGAGTATTAGAGGTTGTACGCATAGGATAAAACTTTAGAAAAATATTAAGGAGGAATATATATGTTAGATATTAAAAGATTAAGAAACAATTTAGAAGAAATAAAAGTGTTAATGGAAGATCGTGGAGAAGATTTTGATGTAAGTCAACTAGATGAAGTTTTAAAATTAGATGATGAGAGAAGAAGTATTTTAGTTGAAGTAGAGGCACTAAAGGCTAAGAAAAACCAAGTATCTAGTGAAATCCCAAAATTAAAAAAGGCTGGAGAAGATGTTGCACCTATAATGGAAGAGATGAAAGTAATAGGTGAGGAAATTAAAAACTTTGATACAAAGTTATCTGATATAGATGAAAAGAGTAAGGCTTTAATGCTTACAATTCCTAATATACCAAATATAGAGGTACCTAAAGGAGATACAGATGAAGATAATGTAGAAATAAGAAAAAACTTAGAGCCTATTAAGTTTGATTTTGAAGCTAAAGCTCACTGGGATATTGGAACAAATTTAGGTATATTAGACTTCGAAAGAGGTGGAAAGATAACAGGATCTAGATTCACTGTATATAAGGGATTAGGAGCTACTTTAGAAAGAGCCATAATAAACTATTATTTAAATACTCATACGAGAGAAAATGGATATGAAGAGGTATTTGTTCCATTTATAGTTAATAGAAACTCTATGACAGGAACAGGTCAGTTACCTAAGTTTGAGGATGATGCATTTAAACTTGAAAATAATAATGATTACTTTTTAATACCAACAGCAGAGGTTCCTGTTACTAATATGTATAGAGATGAAATATTAAGTGGAGAAGTACTTCCAATAAATCATGTTGCATATAGCGCATGTTTTAGAGCAGAAGCAGGATCAGCTGGACGTGATACAAGAGGTCTTATAAGACAGCATCAATTTAATAAAGTAGAGCTTGTAAAGTTTACAAAGCCAGAAGAGTCATATAATGAGCTTGAAAAACTTGTATGTGATGCTGAATCAGTTTTAAAGGGACTTGGTCTTCCGTATAGAGTAGTAAAGATATGTAAAGGTGACTTAGGATTTACAGCAGTATTTAAATATGATATAGAGGTATGGATGCCAAGTTATAATAGGTATGTAGAAATATCAAGCTGTAGTAACTTTGAAGACTTCCAAGCTAGAAGAACCAATATAAGATATAAGGAAAATCCAAAGGATAAGCCAAAGTTTGTTCACACTGTTAATGGATCAGGAGTAGCAATAGGTAGAACATTAGCAGCTATACTTGAGAATTTCCAAAATGAAGATGGAACAGTATCTATACCAGAGGTTTTAATACCTTATATGGGAACTGATGTTATAAAGAATAAATAGAAGATATTTAAATTAACTATGATATAGAGGTTATCTTCTATGTCATAGTTATAAATATATAGAAACTTTAGTAAGTTATAGATATTAAAATATAAAATCCTTCCTCAATTTTATATTAAATTAATTTATGGAATTACCAAGTTAATTTTAAAGCTATGTATAGCTTAAAAAAATAATGAAGCAAAATAAAAATCATAAGTATAAGTTAAGATTTAGGCTAAAAACCCTATAGTAATTTAAGGTTATACAGTACAAAAATTCAATATCTAAAAGCTAATAACTTAAAGATGCTAATGTAATTAGCATAATTAGTTAAGCTAATAAATAAAAACATTAAAAAATAGTTGACACAATATAATAGTATTGATATAATTATATATGTTAAAGGCATGGAGAGATGGTCGAGTTGGTTTAAGGCACCGGTCTTGAAAACCGGCGTGCATGTGAGTGCACCGTGGGTTCGAATCCCACTCTCTCCGCCATTTTTTTTATGGAGAACTACTCAAGTGGCCGAAGAGGCGCCCCTGCTAAGGGCGTAGGTCGGGAAACCGGCGCGAGGGTTCAAATCCCTCGTTCTCCGCCAAAAGCATCTAACTTTTGTTAGGTGCTTTTTTGTTTTTTTATAAAGAATATGTTAATTAAGACCATTGATATTTGAAAAGTAATTAGTAAGGGGGACTAGTAAAAATGAATTTAATAGTTGAAGAGTTTTGGAAGAAGTTTTGCGAAGAAAATAATTTAAAAAACAGTAATTATGTAGATGCGTTCCAATTTGGATCAGACGCAGAGTGGTTATCCGATCTTGTAGTTAAAGGTAAGAAAACAGCAACAACATCTGGATATGTATTTTATGAAATGGAAAAAGAACCTTTACCACAAAAAGGGCAATTTTATATTGTATTAAATTCAAATGACACACCTGTAGCAATAATACAAATTGAAAAAGTTGAAGTACTGCCTATGAATGAAGTGAGTGAAGAATTTGCATTATCTGAAGGCGAAGGTGACTATGAATTTTGGTGGAATGCACATGAGAAATTTTTCAAGGAGCATTTAGCACCATATAACTTAGATTTTCAACCAAATATGTTAGTGGTTTGCGAAACATTTAAAGTGGTTTTCAAATAAAAGTAATTCAGCATTTAGATTAGTATAAAGAATGCTATATATAAAATTAAAATACTTATTGCTCCTTATAACAATATATGGTAATATATATAAAATTAAATTGGGGGGAGTTAATATGTATATTGGAGAAAAAGTTTTATTAAGAGCATATAAAAGTGATGATATTGAAAAGGCATATGAATATGTCAATGATGCAGAACTTATTAGATATTTATCTCCGGATGTACCATTTCCTATGACTTATAAGGAAGAAAAGGAATGGATAGAAGGTCAGGGAAAAAATAAAGAGGGAACTTACAGTTTTGCTATAGAAGACCTAGAAAGTGGGAAATATATAGGTGGTTGTGGAGTAGATAAAGTAAATTGGCTTACAAGAGTAGCTACTGTTGGTATAATGATTGGAGATAAAGATTATTGGGGAAGAGGTTATGGAACAGATGCTATGAATACCTTAATAAAATTTATATTTAGTAATATGAATATAAATAAGATAAAGCTAGTAACCTTCTCTTTTAATGAAAGAGCTCAAAGGTGTTATGAAAAGTGTGGATTTAAGGTAGAGGGTATATTAAAAGAAGAGATATTTAAAGATGGTCAATATTATGATTCAATAATAATGGCTATTTTTAAAAATCAGTGGGAAAAAGAAGAGTCATAAATATATTATTTAGAATATTAAAAAATAAATGGTTGACATAGTAGCTGGTAATTGTTATAATAATTTTTGTAAACGGAGAGATGGTCGAGTTGGTTTAAGGCACCGGTCTTGAAAACCGGCGTGCATGTGAGTGCACCGTGGGTTCGAATCCCACTCTCTCCGCCATTTTTTTTATGGAGAACTACTCAAGTGGCCGAAGAGGCGCCCCTGCTAAGGGCGTAGGTCGGGAAACCGGCGCGAGGGTTCAAATCCCTCGTTCTCCGCCAGAAGCATCTAACAAAAGTTAGGTGCTTTTTTATTATATAAGAATATATATTCTATGTAATAACTGATTTTATAAATTTTAGCTTAAATTTTGACTTATATCTGAATGTATAGTGTTCACAGGATAAAACTATAACTTATACATAACTCTAAACGCTGATTAATCAAGAAAAAATTTTATGGATAAGTTACTCATTAAGGTATGAAACCTATAACATATTTAACTATATATAATAAAAGCTTATTTGAGTAATTATATTAAAAAAGTAATATAATTAACTTAGAAGCTTTTTTTTTATAAAACTACATAAATAAGATAAATAGTTTAGGAGGGATTGTAATGCTAAAAGGAGATAAAATTTTATTAAAATCTATAGAAAGAAGAGATATACATGTATTTTATGATATATGGTGTGATGAGGAAGTGAGAAAATATGATGCAACATCCTTACTTTTACCTTCTAAAGATTTTTTACTTGAGAATTTTTCAAAGTTTGTGGCAGGATCTAAAAAGTATTTGTCAATAATCAATGAAAAGAATGTACTTATAGGTTATATTACTTATGAAGAATCAGGGGATTTAACGGGGACCTATACTTTAGGCATTACCTTAGGAAAGAACTTCTGGGGCAGAGCATATGGAACTGATGCCATGAAAACCTTGTTAAAATATTTATTTTTAAGTAAGGCAGCTCATAGGGCTGAACTTGAAGTAGTTGAATTTAATGAAAGAGCTATAAAGTGTTATAAGAACTGTGGATTCAAAGAAGAAGGGCGAAAAAGAAAAAGATATTTTTCTGCAGGAGCATATAGTGATGTAATAATAATGGGTATAATCAAAGAAGAGTACTTTGAATTACAAGGAGTTAAAATATCTTTATAGGGTTACTATATCTATTCTTAAGGCGAATATGGCTTTAAAGCAATAGAAATCATAAATATAAGCTAAGGATTCAATTAGGAAGTTTATATTGAAACTTTATAGGATCCTAAGTAGGGATAGTAACTTAAATTTATAATAGTAATTTTATGAGGTGATAAAATTTATGAGTTTAAGATTTATATATGGAAGAAGTGGAACGGGAAAGAGTCACTTTTGTCTTAATAATATAAAAGAAGAAATAGATAAAGGGGCATCCAATAAATTAATACTTATAGTACCAGAACAATTTTCTTTTGAGTCTGAGAGGAGACTTCTTAAGCATACTGGAGATAGAGGAGTTTTTAAGTCAGAAGTTTTAAGTTTTAAGAGATTGTGTCATAAGATATTTAATACGGTAGGTGGGATAACTCATAGAAGGTTAAATGATGCTGGTAAATCCATGTTAATGTATAGCGTTTTAGGTAAGGTTAAAAAAGAGTTAGAGGTCTTTAGAAGAGCTAGCTCTAAACAAGGATTTACAGATGTACTTATAGATATAATAACTGAGTTTAAGAGATATAATATTACCCCGGAAATGATAAATGAAACATTAAGCAATATAGGTAATGACGAACTTAAAGGAAAGCTTAAAGACATATATAACATATATAATATATTTGAAAATAAGCTACATGAGAGTTATATAGATAGTGAAGATGAGTTAACCATGGCCTATGAGAAAATGGATGAGTTTAAATTATTAGATGATGCTGAAATATGGATAGATGAGTTTTCAACCTTTACACCTCAGCAATATAACATTATAGAAAAGCTTATGAAAAAAGCTAAAAGAGTTAATATAACTTTATGCTCTAATGGACATAATTATTCTCAGGCAATGGAGAGTGAAGATATATTTTCTTTAGTAAAGGTCACAGAGAATAAGCTACTTCAAATAGCTATGAATAATAATATAGCCCTTGATAATGATATAGATTTAAATAGGGAAAGTTGTTATAGGTTTATAAATGCTAATGAGCTTTTTCATGTAGAGAAAAATTTCTTTAAGTTTCCCTATAGTTTATATAAAAATCCAGTTATGAATCTAAGAATGTATAAGGCATTAAATCCCTATGAGGAAATAGACTGGGTTGCTAGAGATATAACAACTTTAGTTCGGGATAAAGGTTATAGATATAAGGATATAGCTGTTGTATGCAGGGACTTAGATTGTTATGAAAAAATAGTATCAGTTATATTTAATGACTATAATGTACCTTATTTCTTGGATAAAAAGAGAGAACTTACTGATAATCCACTTATTGTATTAATATTATCTATATTTGATATAAAAAATAGAAATTGGTCTTATGAAAGTATATTTAGGTATTTAAAGACAGGAATATTAGACATAGATAGGGAGCATATAGACATTCTTGAGAACTTTGTATTGGCTTATGGGATAAAGGGAAAGAAGTGGCAAGAGTTTTGGACCTATGGTCTTAAGTCAGCTAAGAATCCAGAGGAATATAAAAGAGATGTATTAAATCCTATAAATGAAATAAAGGATATTATAATATATCCTTTAAATAAATTATACGAAAAAATGTCTAACAAATGTACTGTAAGAGAGTTATGTACTTATATATATGAATTTTTAGTTGAAATAAAGGCTATAAGTAAGGTGCAAAGCTTTGTAGAAGTATTTAAAGAAAATGGTGATAATGAAAAGGCTAAGGAATATGACAAAGTAATAGAGGTAGTACTTAAGGTATTAGACCAAATGGTTGAAATAATGGGAGAGGAAAAAGTAGATTTAGATAACTTTATAGATATTATAAATATAGGATTAGAAAGACAAGAGATAGGACTTATTCCAGTGGCTTTAGATGAGGTAATAGTTGGAGATTTAGCTAGAATTAAAAGTTATGATTTAAAGGCTGTTTATATAATAGGAGTTAATGATGGTATTTTTCCGAGGGTATCTAATGAGGAAGGAATACTATCAGATGATGATAGATCCATGCTTAAGGAGTTAGGAGTTGTAATAGCTTCAGATACTAGGACAAAGGCCTTTGAAGAAAATTTTTTAATATACAATGCAATAACTATGGCAAGTAATTATATGGCTATAACTTATCCTTTATCAGATATGGAGGGAGGAGCTTTAAGACCTTCTGTTTTAATTTCTAGGTTTAAAAAGCTATTTCCAAAATTATTAGAAGAAAGTGACTTATTTAAAACTAAGGAGGAGGAAGCTTTAGATAAAATTGTATCACCTGAGCCTACATTTAATGAACTCATATCTGTTATGAGAACTTATTATGATAACAATGAACGAGTTAAGAATATATGGTCAGAGGTTTATTCATGGTTCAAAGAAAAGGATATTTGGAGAGATAAAGCAGAAAGGGTATTTAAAGGACTAAGCTATAATAATCAAGTAGAAAAAGTTAATAAGTATAAAATAAAGACATTATATAAAAGACCATTTACTTTTGATGTATCTAAGATAGAAAGGTATGCTCAATGTCCTTTTTCATATTTTGTTCAATATGGATTAAAGGCAAGAGATAGAAAGATATATGAATTTGGTAATCCAGACTTTGGTTCTTTTGTTCACGAAGTTTTAGATAAGTTCTCAAAAAAGGTTAAAGAAGAAAACTTATCATGGAGTGACATAGATGAGAAGTGGTGCATAGAAAATATAGATAATCTAGTAGAAGGGTTAATTGATGATGAATCTATATTAAAAAGCTCCTCTAGATATGAGTATATGTCTAATAGAATGAAGAAGCTTATAACAAAGTCTGTGACGGTAATTTCAGAACACTTTAAAAGAGGTAGTTTTAATGTGTTAGATAGTGAAATTGTTTTTGGCGAAGGAAAGCATAAACCTATAAAGCTTACTCTTAAGGATGGAGAAGAGATTAACCTAAGGGGAAGAATAGACAGGGTAGATGTACTAGAACATAAGGATGAATTATATATAAGAATAGTAGATTATAAATCAGGAAATAAAAAGTTTAGCTTAGAAGAAGTTTATTATGGCCTTCAGCTTCAACTTCTTATATATTTAGATGCTATACTGCAAAATGAGGAAATTCTTTTAAATAAGAATGTTATACCAGGAGCTATACTTTATTTTAGGGTAGATGATCCAGTAGTATCTACAGAAGGAAAAATATCAAAGGACGAGATTAAGAAGGCTATATTAAAAAATTTAAAGATGAATGGGTTACTTTTAAACAATGCGGAAGTAATAATAGAGATGGATAAGGAGATAAGTGGATATTCTTTAATAATACCTGCCTATGTAGGAAAAAATGGAGTATCAGAGAATAATTCCTCAGTAGCAACTAAAGAACAGTTCAATATACTAAGAGAATATGTGAGAGAAACTATAATTGAATTATGTGGAAGTATGTTAGATGGAAATATACAGATACATCCAGTTAAAAATAATACTAATTCTTGTTGTGACTATTGTGATTTTAAGTCAATATGTCAATTTGATTCTACAATAAAGAACAATAAATATAATATGGTATTAAAGAAGAATAAAGAAGATTTATGGAAGCTTATAGAAAATAAAGTTAAAGAAGGAGAGGAGGTAAAGATTAATGAAAACAAAGTGGACTAGTGAGCAAGAAAGTGCAATAGTTACGAGGAATTGTAATCTTTTAGTTGCAGCGGCAGCAGGTTCCGGAAAAACTGCTGTTTTAGTTGAAAGAATAATAAGAATGATTACTGATTTAAATAACCCTGTAGATATTGATAAGCTATTAGTAGTAACCTTTACCAAGGCGGCAGCTTCAGAAATGAGAGAGAGAATAGGAGATGCTATATCTAAAAAATTAGATGAGAATCCTTCTTCAAAGATATTACAAAGACAGTTAACCTTATTAAATAAATCTAATATAACAACCATGCACTCCTTTTGTCTTGATGTTATAAAAAATAATTTTCATAATATAGATTTAGATCCAAACTTTAGAATAGCAGACCAAACTGAAATAATCCTTATGAAACAAGAGATTATAGAAGAGCTATTTGAAGATATGTATGATTTAGAAGATAAAGATCACGAGTTTTTTAATCTAATAGATGCTTTTTCTGGTAATCGTGATGATAAAAATATTAAGACTCTAGTAGATAGTATATATAGCTTTTCCATGAGTGGACCTAGTCCAAAGATATGGCTTAGAGATAAGGCAGAGGATTTTAACCTAAAAGATGATTTTAATATGGCTAGTTCTAAATGGGTAAGTATACTTATAAAAGGCATAGATGATGAGGTAAATTCTTTTATTAAGGACATGGGGGATATAAGGGATCTATGTGATGAGGAAGGTCTTTTAAAGGCTAAAGAAAATATAGAAGAAACTCTAGGAAACCTTTATATAGTTAGAGAGAATTTAGAAAAGTCCTATGATGATATATACATAAGCTTAGGAAATATAGCTTTTCCAAGACTTACTCTAAAGGGAGTGGAGGAAGAGACAAAAGAAATAATTACAAGCACAAGAAAAGAGGTTAAAAAGAGAATAGAAAAACTTCATAAGTCCATAAATTTTCCTATGGAGGAGAGCGTAGAGGCAATAAAAGAAATGTACCCTATTATGAAGGCTTTAGTTAATCTTATAATAGAATTTATGAATAGATTTGAGGCTAGTAAAAGGAAAAGAGGACTATTAGATTTTAATGATATTGAGCATTTATGTCTTAGGATATTAAATGAAGGATATGAAACAGGTGAGTTTATACCTTCACAAGTTGCCCTTAGCATTAGGGAAAAATTTGATGAGGTCTTAGTAGATGAATATCAGGATAGCAATAATGTACAGGAAACTGTAATTAATCTAGTTTCAAGAAAGTTATCTGATAATCCTAATGTATTTATGGTGGGAGATGTAAAGCAAAGTATATATAGATTCAGACAAGCAAAGCCAGAGTTATTTCTTAATAAATACAATACTTATTCTGAAGAAGAGGGAGAAAAAGATAGAAAAATCCTTCTTTATAAGAATTTTAGAAGTAGAGAAGAAGTTGTAGATGGAGTAAACTATGTGTTTAAGAAAATAATGTCCGAAATGGTAGGAGAGCTTGAATACACAGATAAGGAAGCCTTAAATTTAGGAGCTAATTATAAGGAATATAATGAAGAAGAGGGGGAAGTTGGAGGAGAATTAGAACTTCATATTGTTGATTTAAAAGAAGAAAATAATGAAGAGCTAAGTATAGAAGAGTCTAATTCTGAAGAAGAAGAGGAGAGTCTCGATAAAATACAAATAGAAGCAAAGCTTGTATCTTCAAGAATAAAAGATATTATGAGTGAAGATAAAAACTTTATGGTATATGATAAGGGATTAGATGGATATAGAGAAGTAAAGTTTAAGGATATAGTAATACTATTAAGAGCCACTCAAAACTGGGCAGAGGTGTTTACAGAAGAATTAGCTAAGGAAGGCATACCATGTTATGCAGATGCTTCTTCAGGATACTTTGATACTGTAGAAATAAAGACAATTATGTCCCTCCTTCAAATAATAGATAATCCTCTTCAGGATATACCAATGCTTTCTGTTTTAAGATCTCCTATATTTTCTTTTACAGCTGAGGAGCTAATAGATATTAGAATATTTAATAGAGATAAATATTTCTATGAATCACTTAAAGATATAGCCAGTGATGATTTTGAAGAAAATAATTTTGAATCAGGCTATGAAATTGAACCAGGACTTAAGAGAAAGGCTAAAGGGTTTATTGAAGCTTTAAGCAAATGGAGAGATAAGTCCTTTCATATGCCTATAGATGAATTTATATGGTATTTATACATGAACACAGCTTACTATGGATATGTGAGAGCTATGCCTAGTGGAGTACAAAGACAAGCAAATTTAAGGATATTATTTCAAAGGGCTAAGCAATATGAAAAAACTAGCTTTAAAGGATTGTTTAACTTTATAAACTTCATAAACAAGTTAAAAAAGAGCAGTGGAGATATGGGAAGTGCTAAGACCTTAGGAGAAAATGAAAATGTAGTTAGAATAATGAGTATCCACAAGAGTAAAGGTCTTGAGTTTCCAGTAGTATTCTTAAGCGGATGTGGAAAGCAGTTTAATGACTTAGATTTAAAAGGTCAGATATTATACCATGAAGAGCTTGGATTTGGACCAGATTATGTTGATTATGATAATAAATTTAAGTTTCCTACCATAGCTAAAGAAGCAATAAAGAAAAAAATCAAGATGGAGAATTTATCTGAGGAGATGAGGGTTCTTTATGTTGCCTTTACAAGAGCAAGAGAAAAATTAATAATAACAGGGACAACAAAGGATATAATAAAGGACTGCGAAAAATGGGCTAAAGCAGTTAGGGGAAGGGTTAATGATAAGGTTCCAAGTACAGAGGTATTTAATAGTAAAAGGTACTTAGACTGGATAGCAATGGCTTTAATGATTCATAAAGATGGAAAACCTCTTAGGGATTATTCACAATTAGAAATAGATTCATTAGGAATTGAAGAGTTATCCACATGGAAAATATATAATTATAACAAATATGATTTAATTGTGGATAAAGTTTCAGAGTCTGTGGATGAAGATTTAACAGAGGAAGAGTTTTTTGAAACTAAGCTAGAGAAAATGGCTTACGGTAGTGAAGTTAGTAGAAGATTAAACTGGACATATGATTATATTGAAGCTTCAAGGATACCAGCTAATATATCTGTATCTGAACTAAAGAGAAGTTCCATACTTGAAGAAAATGAGGGAGAGAGTTATAACTTATATGAAGGTAATGAAGAAACTCCTATACTAAAGCCTTTATTTCTACAAGAAAACAAAGGACTTAGTGCAGCCGAGAGGGGTACTGCATTCCACGGAGTTATGCAGCACCTTAACCTGAGCAAAGTAAAAACTATTGAGGAAATAAGAACACAACTTACATTAATGATAGCTAGAGAACTTTTAACAGAAGAAGAAGTTAAAGCTGTAAATCCTTATAAAATATTAAGCTTCTTTAATAGCAATATAGGAAAAAAAGTTTTAAACATATATGCAGAAAATAAGGATTTAGTTCATAGAGAAACACCTTTCTATATAGAAATTCCAAGTACGGCTGTGGATAAGAGTTTAAATAAGGAAAAGTATGAGGGAGAGAAAGTAAGACTTCAAGGAGTTATAGACTGTTTTATAGAGGAAAAAGACCACATTATATTAATAGATTATAAAACAGATTATCTAGAGAACACCGTAGAATCTATTAATAAAATAAAAGATAAGTATAAACTTCAATTAGAATATTATACTGAAGCTTTAGAGAGAATAACAGGAAAAAAGGTAGAAAAAAGATATTTATATTTATCCTTCATAGAGAAAGTTATAGAATTATAAAAAACCAGCTTTTAGCTGGTTTTTTTTATTGATTCTTTTTTTAACTTTATTATAAATGTAATAACAAGTATTATATTAAATAGGGTAAATATAGGAGATATATATAATGCAATGGTTGATAAAATAGGAACCATATAAAAAATATAAGCAAATATAAAACAGATTACAAAGGACATGTAATATATAGATTTATTTTTTATACCAAAAGATTCATTAATTATTTGACAAAATATAAAAAATTCAAGAATTATAACTAATAAGGCTTTAGAATTCCAGAATAAAAGAAATATGTATCTGAAATTGGTAAATACAGGTATATATATATTCTGAATAGCTAATATAAAGGGCCAAGGACTCTTTTTGGTTAAATCTATTCCAAGCCTATATATACAAATAAAGACAAACCAAAATGAGCAAATGAAAACTATTATAAATCCTTTAAGAGAAGTCTTAAATACCTTATGTTTATCAGATGACTTTATAAAAGGGTGTATTATCAATAAGGCCTCTGTAGTTGTAAAATGATATAGGACTCTTAAGCATCCTGAAGCAATACTACTAAAACTAGAATCAAATATAGGTCTTAGATTTAAAAGACTACCTTCATTAAGGGCTATTAAGGATAGTAGTATTAAAATAAATGTAGATATAACTATTACAATAGATACGCGTATAAGAGCTCCAAATCCCTTTAATGCGGCATATAATATAAACAGAGAGAGTATTAATACCATCTTTAAAGGAATAACTGCCTGAGATAAAAATGTTTTATTTAAAACCATTAAATTAGAAAGAATTTGACAGGCATATAGTATAAATTGAACTGAGAAGAGGATATTTAGAGTATTTCCAAATTTATTTCCAAAGAAGCTTTTATTAAGCTTAACTAAGGTTCTATCTCCACAATATTTAATAACAATACTCATTAAATAAAGTATTGTTACTGGATAAATTGCACCTATCATTAAGCAAATTAAAGCGTCCTGGTTAGCAGAGATAATTAAATCATAGGGAAGTTTCAATAGGTCTACTCCTAGAAATAGGGATATTATAAATAAGGAGAGCTGCATACTATTAATTTTTTCTTTTTCTGGTATCATCTAAAAATCTCCTCTTCCAAATGATTCTAAGATAATTTCTACATTAACGTCTATCTTTGAGTTACAAACAATATGATCCCAATCTATATTCTTTCCCCTACCTTCTTTAGCTATAACATATCTTCCAAGCTCTAAGCAATCAACCTTGTATTTAGTTTGCATATCTTCAATAAATGCATAACACTGTTTTTTAAATTTATCCTCTAGTTTATTCTGAGCTTCTTTTATTTTCTCAGGAGAATTTGATAGATTTTCATACATAGTATTTAAACTTACCTCACCGACCATAGTTATATTTATGGTAAAGTAAAATTTTCCATCTGAATCTTTAGTACAATCAACCTTTCTATAAGTGGTAACATTACAGTCCATAGATTTATCATTAGATTCTTTTATAGATATGATTCCTTTTAAACTATTTTCTCTTAGTATATTCATAACCTTACTATCCTCATCATCTAAATATGTAGTTAATTTATCTCCTTTAAATAGAGCTAAGCCTGATATGGCAGGACTTCCATTCTTTATATCTATATAAGGCAATACAAGATTCCTACCTTCGGAGGATAAATAAGCATATATATCTATAAGCCTATAATTCTCAGAACGAAATGTACCATAAAAAGAAGGTTTTAGTAGACCTTCAATAAAGTCCGCAATATCAATATCTCCACTTAAGTCTAAAGCCAATAGATCCTTACCAGGAATTCTAGTTATGGCACATCGACATAAGTCAGTATAAGATCTAGTAGAAAAAAATAAATCCATACTTTTATTTAAACCAGACTCAGATAAGTTTTCACCAAATAATATAGCTTTTTGAAGCCCGGGAAGTATAGTACCTTTTGATGTTAAGTCATAGTTTGCCCTGGCAATGCCAAGGGTCACCCCACTAGAGGTTGGGTTTAGTTTTCTTTTAGGTTCATTTTTCTTATAGCTATAGGTGGAGTTTTCTATTAAAAAAACTTCCTCATTTCCTTGTTTTTCTATATCTAAAACACTTATTGATGGTATAGTTAAATCCTCAATAGGTACATTAGATTTTTTATACACCAGAAAAGTGTATATAGCTATAGATACTATAAGTATTGTTACAATTTTTCTATTACTCAGTCTCATAGTTTTCTACTCCTTTTTAAGTTTCGTTGGAATAGCTTTAAAGGTTTCTTTAAGCTTATATAAAGGAGCTCTTATTAGAATATCTCTTAAATCAGATATATATAAGTCTAAGTATGGAACGCCTAAATTCTTTATAGAACAAAGGTGAATAATTAAAAATGTCAGTCCAAGAGATATACCTAGAAGCCCAAGGGAATTAGATAGAATTAGCATAGGAAAGGTAAGCATTCTTATAGTTAAGGACATTTCGTAATTAGATATTAAAAAGCTTGCAATGGTGCTTACCCCTATTACAAATAAAGTTGTTGGGCTTACTATTTGAGATTGTACAGCAGTCTGACCAACTATAATACCTCCAGCTATACTTAAAGTTTGAGCTACCTTATTAGGCATTCGAAGGCTTCCTTCTCTTAAGAATTCTATAACTATCTCCATGAGGAGTATTTCTAAAAAAGGTGACAATGGAATACCCTGTCTAGATTGAATAATTGGACCTATGAACTTAAGTGGTATTAATTCAGAGTTATGAGCAATAAGAGCTAGATAAAAAGGAGATAGGGTTAATTTTAGAAAAACAGCTAATAATCTTAAAAATCTAATTAAGGAAGATACAAGAGTTCTTTCATTATAATCCTCAATAGATTGAAAAAATTCGAAAAACACTGAAGGTACTGTTAGTACGGAGGGAGATCCATCAACAAGGATAGCTATTTTCCCACTCATTAAATGTGCCTTAACTCTATCAGTGCGTTCAGTATAGAAGTTTTGAGGAAAAGGAGAATAGGGATTATCTTCAATATACTGATCTAAAACCCCACTATCAGTAAGACTATTAATTCTTAAAGAGTTAATTTTTATTACAAGTTCGTTCAATACATCATCATCTACTAAATCTTCAAGATATAATATGGTTACCCTTGTTTCACTTCTACTACCTAAAATAAAATTTTGAGACTTAAGATTTTTATCTTTTAATATTCTCTTAATAAGAGATAGGTTTAAGTCTAAATTTTCAACGAAGCTTTCTTTTGATCCCCTAACAGATGATTCATTTTCAGGTTCAGAAATAGCTCTTTTAGAACAATGATTAGTATCAAAAATTAAGAAAGTTCTTATATTGCTGATGTAAAGTAAAGTTTTTCCGTTTTTAAGTCCATCTATAGCCTTTATGGTATCAGCGCTAACATCAACTTTATAAAATGGTATATATTTTTCTAAGATATATTGAGGTGTATCCTCGCTTATAGGAATATATTCATCAACATCACGTAATAACGGTTTTAATATATTCTCATTTATTAGGGTTCTATTTACCAGACCATCTATATATAAAACCATAGCTTTAACGTTATTTGTTCCTATAAGAATACTTCTATTTATTAGTGAGGAGCTTACCTGAATTTCTTTACTGAGATCTTTTAACACATCATCTAATTCATACATAAAATCACCCATTAATAGTATTAATATAAAGGGGTTTTTTATACTAAATATGAAAGTATTTTATAGAAAATCCTCTAAAATATTCGATATTTGTCTAAAGTGAAATTTATTAATAAATATAAATGCAAATAAATACTTAATATATGGAGGTACCCCATGGAGTTTAATAAAACGAATCCTCATTAAGATGGTGTTATTTCCATAATCTAAAGGTTAGATGAGTTAATCTAGGGGAGTAGCATTGTAATAGGATGGGGTCGTTACAGTTTGTAGCCATCAAATAAAAAAGGGGATGCCACACAAAGAATAAAACTACAATATATTGTATTAGATTTTTAAATTCTAAGACAATATATTGTGGTTAGATTTCTTAATGCCACAGCCCCTTAAAGAAAAATATAGAACTTATTAAATTTAACCCTAGATATTAAAATTAATAATAGAATCATAAATAGATTTTACCACTGAATCTATTCTTTCATAATCTACTAATTCAGGAGAATCATTTTCTGTGTTAATTACATCTTTAATGTTTTCTTCGGTTATCCAGATGCTAGTATGACCTTTATTTTGAAAACTAAATTCATCACTTGCTACACCAGATAAAACTTTATTTGAAATATTTAAGTTATTATTTTTAAAGGAAGTTTTCATATGAGAATATAATTTATCATACTCCTTATCTTTCTTATTTTTTAATAAGATATTCATAAACACAATATCTCCACCATTTTTATAACCTATTGAATCAATATTTATATTGTAAATTTTACTGTAAGATTTACTAATGTCATTAACAAAATTAGTACTTCCATAGAATCCATATTCTTCCCCGTTAAATGCAGCGAAAATAATATCAAAATTAAACTGATTGGTTTTTGATTTAGTCTTAAGTTCGTTAGCTAATTTAATTAAGGCAGCTGATCCTGAAGCATTATCAATGGCACCCTTAAATAGCTTACCATCTTTAATTCCTAGGTGATCAAAATGAGCAGATATAACAAGTGCATTTTGATTGTTAGTGCCACTTATTTTACCAACTACATTATTAGCTTCTTTATTAGTAGTAATAGTGGTGTCGTGATTTTCAGAAACTTCATAGGTATAATTATGATAAAAACTATCTTTGAATACTGTATCTAATTCAAGATCAGAAAAAATATTATAAAGATATTCCTCAGTGAGTTTATTACCTTTCTCTCCAACTTTTCTACCTTGAAATTCATCAGAACAAAGCCTTGTTACTATATCTTTTGCATTAGGGATGGTTATCTCTTCTGATTCAACAACGGGATCTTTAACCTCCGTACTTGATTGTTTGTATTGGTTTGAACACCCTGTTAAAAGAAAAATAGATATTAACAATAATGATATAGTTAATTTGAAGTTTTTAAACATAATTGAATCTCCTTAGGTATTTTATATTACATAGCATTATTAACATAAATAAGGATAGTTATACAAGTTATACTAAGGGTAAGAAATGCTGATATATTAAGCAATATTTATAATTAGCTTAGCATAAGAATGGAGCAAAAAATGGAGTATTATGTAATAGGCATGTGGAAAAAATATAAGATATATAGACAAATTTTATATCAGTTTAAGAGAGATAGTTGTGTCATGGGTTGCTTGGGAATGAATCTTAAGTTCTGATTATTTACATCATGTCTAAAGATTGAATTCTAAGATTGTATATCTATAGATAAACTATCTCAAAGCTCAATCTTTGAATACGCATTAAATAATCTTAGCTTGGGATTTAGTTTCAATTATCATGTGGTATATATATAGATAAACCACCTCGAAACTCATCTTTGAATACGGATTAAATAATCTTAGTTGGTGATTTAATTTCAATTATAACGTGGTTTATCCATATAATATAAAAACAAAACAAAAGAGGACAAGATACATAGCTTGTCCTCTTTTTATATAGAAAATAACACCATATATATAGGTATGAAGATTAAGCTCATAATGGTGCTTAAAGAACCTATTGTGGTTGCAAATTTATAATCTGCATCATAAACTTTACAAATAATAGCTACCTGAGTCATTACAGGCATAGCTGCAATTATTATAAATACCTTTTGAGTAAGTAGTGGAAAATATGTATTTCTCATTAAAAGAGCTACCACTAAAGGGGAAATTATAAAACGACCAATTAACACAGTTAAACTGGTAAGGTCTATTTTTAAGTCTTTTAATGAAAGTTCATGTAATGTTATACCTATAAATAATAGAGGAAGAGGTGTGGTTAAGCTTCCCATATACATAAAAGTATCCATTATAAACTTAGGAGGAGTAATCCTCGTAACTATTAATATTATAGCTATAATAAAGGAGATTAAAGGAGGAGTACATAGGTTTTTAATAGTATTTTTTAAGCTAAATACCTCATCTATGTAACCACCATCTTTTTTTATAAAATAAACCCCAACTGACCAAAATAATAGAGTATTTACTATGTAATAAATCAGGACATAGGGAATAGATTCAGTACCAAATAAAGATACACTTACAGGCAGTCCTACAAATATCGTATTAGATAATGAGAACATACAGTAAAAGGTACCTCTTATACTTTTATCTATATTAAGAAATTTAGAAATTATAAAGCTTAGAAAGAAATTAATTAACATAGATAAAAGTGGTATAAGAATCATATTACGAGAATTTATAAGACTATCTAAAGAAAAAGTTGTTAATAGATTATATATCATAAAACAAGGTAAAGACACATTTATAACTATTTTAGAGAATACAGAACCAATATCAGGGTTTAAGATTTTAATCTTAGTTAGAAAAAATCCAAGACCTATCATTAAAAATATAGTTAAGACACTTTGCATAGCTTGTATAATAGACATATTGTAACCGTCCTTATTAAATAATTTTAAACAATTAATTATATTATAAGTTAAATTTCGGTATTAATATAGGGTTTTTACCATATTACATAGAGTTTCTTTTTCATTAAGTGAAGGGTTTTCTAAAACTTTATTAAGTAGTAGATTTAAGATAATACCTACATCTTTACCTTTCTTAACACCTAAGGTTATTAAATCATTACCTGTTATATTAATGTCCTTTAAATATATAGGATCATTATTTTCTATTATTTCACTCAATGTTTTTTCTACATATTCTATAGAGGATAATATATTTAATCTACTATTTAAATCTAAAGAGACGGACTTTGATTTTTCAAAGGAAATCATCCTATTTACTAAATCTAAATTTCTAGGAGATAAAAACTTCTTTATATCAGTCTTTGAGTTAAGAGTTAGTATATTATTACTTTCTTTAATTATCAAGCTACAGGTTTTAATTGTGTTACTGTCGAATTTTAAATTTTTTAATGTATTAGCACAAGTGTTGCAATTAAAAATGTGGGCTTCATGATATTCATTAGAAAAACCATTGGCATTGTAAAACAAAGAAGTTAATCTAAGAATTATGTCCTCTTTAGTAGAATCAAGAGTACTGAGAATATCATTAAAAAGCTCCTCATTAAAAGGCACATATAGGTTAGGAAGTATATACTTAAGTAAGCTGCATTGGTGTAATAGATTAATACCAACAGAAGGTTTTTTCGACATAAGTATTTTATATAATTCATCCCTTACCCTTTCTTTACTTATATTATTAATAAGATTACTATTATCTCCAATTGAGGATAGAGTATTTTCTTCTATATTAAATCCTAAGGTAGAGGAAAATCTTATAGATCTAATCATTCTAAGAGCGTCTTCTTTAAATCTTTTAGAGCCATCACCAACAGATCTAATAAGATTATTTTTTAAGTCATTTTTCCCATTAAAGAAATCTTTAAGCCCTAGGGTAGGATTATAAGCCATGGCATTTATAGTAAAATCACGTCTTGATAAGTCTTCTTTTATATCATTAACAAAGGCCACATTAGAAGGATGCCTATTATCTAAGTAATCTCCTTCTGTTCTAAAGGTTGTAACCTCGAATCCTTCGCCATCTAGCATAACAGTTATAGTACCATGTTTTATTCCTGTAGGAATAGTATTAGAAAATAACTTCTGTATGTCTTCAGGGTGACAATTAGTAGTTATATCCCAATCCTTTGGAGAAATTCTAAGAAGCAGATCCCTTACACATCCGCCAACTATATATGATTCATATCCAGCTTTTGAGAAAGTATCTAATATATATTGAACCTTTAAAGGTAAATTAAACATCATATCACCTATCCTTATAAAGTATCATCTTAAACTAAGAACTAACTTATTACATTATATAATAACAGAAGTTGTATAGGAAATATAAGAAAAAAGCAAAATGTATTGAAAATTCTAAAAATTACAACTAGAATTAAATGTAATAGTATTAAAATACATAAGGGGGATTTATTATGTTTTTAAAACGATTAGTTAGTACCTTTGGAGTTAGTGGATATGAAAGAGATGTAAGAAACATTATAAAAGAGGAAATAGAGAAATATGCAGATGATATAGTAGTAGACCATTTAGGAAATCTTATCATATATAAGGAGGGTTATGGTCAGAATAAGAAAAAAATGATGGCATCAGCGCATATGGATGAAATAGGATTTCAGGTAATAAAAATAGATGATAAAGGATTTGTAAAGGTAAGAGCATTAGGTGGAATACCTGTTTTAAACACCATAATGAGTAGAGTGAAGTTTAGAAATGGAACCATAGGATTAGTTTCTTCAACCTGTAAAGCTGCTGATGTAAAGAATGATATAAAGAAGCTTTATATAGACATTGGAGCTAAGGATAAGGAGGATGCTCTTAAATATGTTAAGGTTGGAGACGTGGCTTCCTATGAGGGAGATTTAGTAGAACTTAAGGGAAATAATATAGCTGCTAAGGCTATAGATGATAGAATAGGATGTTATATACTAGCAGAGGCGTTAAAGAGAATAGATGATCCATACAATGACTTATATTTTGTATTCTCAGTTCAAGAAGAGGTTGGGCTTAGAGGAGCCACAGTTTCTGCTAATAGAATAAAACCAGAAATAGGAATAGCTATAGATGTTACAATAGCAAGTGATTATCCTGATTCTGGAGATGGTAGCAACGAAGTAGGAGGAGGGACAGCTATAAAGATATCAGATGCATCTGTAATATGTGATGAATATCTAGTTGAGGAAATGATAAATACCTGCGAAGAAAATAATATAAAATATCAAAGAGACGTAATAGATGCAGGGGGAACAGATGCAGGGGCTATAAATAGATCAAATTTTGGAGTAAAATCTTCAGGTATATCTGTTGCTACAAGATACACCCATGGAAGCAACTGCCTTGTAAATATGGATGATGTAGAAGCATCAATAGAGTTACTTTCAAAATATATCAATAGAGAGTTTAAGTTTTATTAGAATTAATATATTAACTTAATCTAATTTAAGTAATTATATCTTAAGTTAAGTTAATTTTATAATTATAATGATGAAAAATTTAGGTTTTAAAGGCTAATAATTTTAGTAGAATAACTTAATTATCACAGGAAGTAATTTAGTTAAAATGATAAAAACACTATGAGTTTCTTACTACTAACAAACTCATAGTGTTATTTTATTTATTAAGAGCTATTGATCACTATTTTTAGGTTTTAAAATATAATTTAAACAATTTACTTAAGATACGTTACTTTTTAAAGTATATAGTAGATTTTTTACTATAAATAATAAAATAGCTTTTAATTCTGAACTATAAAATTATAGTTATTGGTGTATAATATATTAATGTAGTGTATCTATTAATAGCAAAGGTGGATTTACATGGAAAATATAAAAATAATGAACCTTGAAGAAGGTAAAAGAATTGAAAGCTTTTATTTAATAAAATCTATAGATTGTAAGACAACAAATTCAAACAATAGGAAGTATCTAGATATTAATCTATGTGATAACAGTGGAGAAATAAATGCAAAGCTTTGGGATGTTAGAGAAGACGAGGATAAGGTTTTAAAAAATAATACAATAGTTAAAGTAAAGGGAATGATCTTAGCGTGGCAAGGCTCTCTTCAGTTAAAGATTGAGAAGATAACCAATTTAGATGAAAATGATAAGGTAAATATAGATGATTTTGTAATAAGTGCTCCTTATAAATCTGAGGATATGTATGACAGAGTTTATTCTTATATAAATTCTATAGATAATAAAGATATAAAAGATATAGTTCAATATATTTTTGAAGTGAATAAGGAAAAGCTTATGTATCATCCTGCAGCAAAGAAGAACCATCATGCCATAAGAGGGGGGCTACTATACCATATACTAACTATGTTGATAGCTGGAGAAAAGTTATGTGAAGTTTATGATTATATAAACAAGGATCTCTTATATGGAGGAATAATTCTACATGATATGTGCAAGATAGATGAAATGGATGCTAATGAATTAGGATTTGTAAGAGAGTACTCTACGGTAGGAACATTAGTTGGACATATATCTATAGGAGTATCTAAAATAAATGAGGTAGGAGAAGCTTTAGGAAGTAGTAAAGAAGTAATCATGCTTCTTCAACATATGGTTTTATCCCATCATTATGAGCCTGAATATGGAAGCCCTATAAAACCAATGATAATCGAGGCAGAAATGCTCCATTATCTAGATGTTCTAGATGCAAGAATGTATGATATGAAAAAAGCTTTAAATGAAACCAAGGAAGGTGAATTTTCAGAAAGAATATGGTCACTGGAGAATAGAAGAGTATATAACCATAACATAAAATAACTAAGATAATTAAACCTCATATCCAACTTTTATTTAGGTGGATATGAGGTTCTTATTCTTCATAAAATTAAAATTAGATTATTAATTAAAAGTTTCTTTGCTAATTAGGCTTTTTAAACACTAAAATAAAATCTCTATAGTATATTTCAAAATTCTATATATAGTAGGTTATAGAAATTGTCATATAGGTTCATGGATTTAGCTAACAATTCCTTCTTGCTCTAGAACCTTTGAGGCATTATAAGAACTTCTAACTAGAGGAGCAGAAGCCACATATTTAAATCCTAGTTCATAAGCTATATCTCTATACTTATTAAATACATCAGGATGTACATATTCTACTACTTCTAAGTGATTATTAGTAGGAGCTAAGTATTGGCCTATAGTTACAATATCACAATTTACCTCTCTAAGATCTTTTAAAAGACTTATAATCTCTTCTTCACTTTCTCCAAGGCCAACCATAAAACCAGATTTAGTTAGTATACTACTATTTATTTCTTTAGAATTTTTTAGAAGGTCCAGGGATCTTTTATATATAGCCTGTGGACGTACAGTTTTATAAAGATTAGGCACTGTTTCCACATTATGATTAAGTATTTCAGGCTTAGCATCTAATATGGTTTTTAAATCATCTACATTGCCCTTTAAATCAGATATAAGCACTTCCACTGTGGTAGAAGGATTAAGTCTTCTTATCTCAGTTATTACTTTAGCAAAGTGAGATGCTCCCCCATCTTTCAGGTCATCACGGGTAACTGTTGTTATAACTGCATGCTTTAATCCAAGTTTATTTACTGCTTCAGATATGTGAACAGGCTCTAATTCATCTACAGGTTGTGGAGTACCAGGTGTTACATTGCAGAATCTACAATTTCTAGTACAGACACTTCCAAGAATCATAAATGTAGCAGTTTTTCTATTAAAGCACTCAACCCTGTTAGGACAGCTTGCCTCATCACATACGGTATTTAATCTAAGACTATTAGTTAAAGCTTTTACAGCCTTTAAGTTAGAGTTAAGTTCAATTTTAATTTTTAACCAGTCAGGTTTTCTCTTATGCATAAACTCATCTCCTTAAAATAAATTTAGATTATTCATAAAAAAATCTAGTGCTTTGTATAAGATTAAATAATAAATTTTCTATAAATAATATATATTAGCTTGTACATGCAATAATTAAGAGCTAAAACATTAGGAATAAAATATCCTCAGAGGTGATTCCTTTTATATACTCATCTATAGGAAGTTCTTCTAAAAGTTTAAGTATAGAAGCTTCTTCATGTCTTATTCCTATAAATTTATCTTCAAGGTCTTTTAAATCCCTTGTAAAGAAGAAATCCCCATAAAACTTTAAGCTTTCTATAAGGCCATTTTTAACATTAAAGTTTAGTTCAATGGTACCACCAGGGAATCTTTTTTCTTTTGAATATGTATACCTAGGAGAAATACCAAAGTTCCAATTCCAAGTTGAAAATCTATTTTTTACAATGTCATCTATTTTATCTAATTCATTTTTATTAAATTCGTACAAGGTTGTTTGTCCATATATATTCATAACGAAATTTATTACATAGTCTTTGAACTCTAACACAGACATAGGAGTAGATAAGTGATCGCTTATATTGGTTACTCTAGATATTATAGATTTTACTCCCTTATCTTTTATCTTTAATGGATTTACCTTTAATGCAGAGGATAGATCAGTCATTGAACTAGAAAATAAGAGAGTTCCATGATGTAGAACTTTATCTTTGTGATAATATTGAGCATTACCAGAAAACTTCTTACCATCTATTACTAAGTCATTTCTACCAGAAAACTCTGCATTTATCCCTAAGTTATTTAATGCTTTTAATAAAGGATCGGTAAATTTTCTAAAGTTTGCAGCTACATCCTCTGTATTTTTAGAGATAAATGTAAAATTTATATTTCCTAAATCATTAAAGACCGCACCTCCACCAGTTAATCGACGAACAACCTTAATATTTTTTTCTTTTACATAATCAATGTTTATTTCAGAAAAAGCATTTTGGTTTTTACCGATTAATATACAAGGTTCATTTCTCCAAAGCATGAAGCATTCATCGGGCAAATTTTCCAGTACATATTGTTCAGCAGCATGGTTAAAATAAGGATTAGTATTATTATGATTTATGAATAACATATTAGATACCTTCTCTTTCACTATATAATGGGATTTAATGACATTATATCATGAAAGAAAAAATATAAGAATAAAAATTAAGAATATTTAAAAAATTATATATTTATGTACATAAGTAAAAGTATATTCAAACTTTATTTAAAAACTACTGATAAAAACTTTGGTAATATATTTAATAAGGAGATTTTAAGAATATATAGTATTTTTTAAAGACATAAGATATAAGGAGGATTTTTATGAACTTTTTTAAACGTTTTGGTAGCAGTATATATGATTTCAAATCATATAATTTATTAAGGAAAACATCTAATGGATCTACATTTTTATATTTATTGGTGCTTATTTTAATACTATCCATTGGAATTACTATTAGGCCATTAATGGGTATTAGAAACTATAATAATGTAATAAGTCAGGCAATAGACGATAAAATAAAAACTATGGAACTTAAGGATGGCACTCTTGTTGTAAATGGTGGAGAAGAAATTGTCTCCTACGGAGAGGATAAGGATACATATTTTGTAGTGGATACAAAGGGAGAAGTAGATAAAGACAAATTTATAGGTAAATCAGGAATTATATTAACAAAGGAGGGTTTTCAGGCGGATTTTGGAAGTATAACTAATAATACAATGGCAACCAGCAAGGTTGATAAATCTTATGCTAGTGTAGGTTTAGGAAATATGGAGTTAGATCTTATAGGACATATAAATAATTCTTCACAAATTTTAAATAGGCTATTTACTATAGGTGTACCTATATCTAATTTAATAAGTAATGCAGTAATGGCGCTTATATATGCTTTAGTAGTAGGTATTATGGCAGGGTATAGACAGTTAAAATTAACCTTTGGAGAAAGATATAAAATTTCTATTTATGCTATGACATCAATAATACTAATAAGAACATTATTAGGATTAATAGGCTTTGGGGTACATTTTATGATATCATTTTTAGTAGTATGTACTTATTTGTTTATGGCTACAAAAGCTATAAAGGAAGAGGAAGTACAAGATTTAAATTCTTAAGGGGGATTTTATATGTCAAAAGTAGTAGAAAAATTCTTAAAATATGTAAAGTATAATACTCAATCTAGTACTGAAACAGGAACCACTCCTAGCACTAAAGGACAATTAGTTCTTGCAGAAGAGTTGGTTAAGGAGTTAAAGGAAATAGGTATGAAAGATATATCCTTAGATGAAAATGGATATGTTATGGCGACTTTACCAAGTAACAGCGAAAAAAGTGTTAAAACAATAGGATTTATATCTCATATGGATACAGCACCAGATTACTCTGGAGCTAATGTAAATCCTCAATTTGTAGAAAATTATGATGGAGGAGATATAGTATTAAACAAGGAAAAGAATATAGTATTATCTCCAAAGTCATTCCCAGATCTTAATCATTATGTTGGTAAAACTTTAATAACTACAGATGGAAATAGCCTTTTAGGAGCTGATGATAAGGCAGGGGTAGCAGAGATAATCACAGCTATGGAATATCTAATAAATCATCCAGAAATAAAACATGGAGAAGTAAAGATATGTTTTACTCCAGATGAAGAAATAGGAGAAGGAGCAGATCACTTTGATGTTAAAAAGTTCGGAGCAGAAGTTGCTTATACTATGGATGGAGGAATGATTGGAGAGCTTGAATATGAGAATTTTAATGCAGCTGGTGCAGAAGTCATATTTAATGGTAGAAATGTTCACCCAGGAAGTGCTAAGAATAAGATGGTAAACTCTATGCTTATAGCATCAGAATTCATAGAAAAAGCTCCTAAGAGTGAAACTCCAGAAATGACAGAGGGATATGAAGGATTTTACCTATTATGCGATATTAAAGGTACTGTTGAAAAATCTGAACTTTCGTATATAATCAGAGATTTTGATAAGAATACCTTTGAAGATAAAAAAGCTAACATGAAAAAGTGGGCCGATGAAATAAACAATACTTATGGAGAAGGAACTTGTGAAATTTCAATAAAGGACCAGTATTACAACATGAAGGAAAAGGTTGAACCTGTAAAGTATGTTGTCGATATAGCTTTTGAAGCTATGAAGGAAGTGGGGATAGAGCCTATAGTAAGACCTATAAGAGGTGGTACTGATGGAGCAAGACTTTCTTATATGGGATTGCCTTGCCCTAACATATTTACTGGTGGAGAGAACTTCCATGGTAAATATGAATATATACCAGTGGAATCTATGGAAAAGGCAGTGGAAGTTATAGTTAAAGTAGCTGAGATTTATGAAAAAAGAGCATAAGTAAGATTAAGAGCACATACAAAGTTTATAAACTTTATATGTGCTCTTTTATAATTAAGGTTAATTATTTAAATTAAAGAATACTTTTTTTCTAAGAAGTTTACTCCTATATATGAGGAGAAGAATAGAACTATTATTGATATAATATCAATATAAGGATTTAATATATTAACTATAGTTAAATTAATTCCTAAAGTAATTGATGTACATAATAAAATATTTAAAAATATTAAGAACTTTTTAGAATAAAAATGTCTATTAAGATTTTCTATTTTTAAGTTGTTATAAAGTTTTTCTACACATAGAAGGATTATAATTAGGCTTATAATGAGAGGTATAAGCATAAGCTGCCATATAATACTACCATTCATGATTCCTGAAGGTATAAGGTTATATCTTAAATATGCATATGTATCATAAAATTTAGTATTAAGAATTAGTGATAATTTATTTAAAATCATAAGTAGTGAAAATGGAAGTAAT
>NZ_JBFNEO010000004.1:0-32002 GCF_040797585.1 Clostridium sp. | reverse complement strand
TTATTGTCCTAACATATCTTAAATGATTATTAGTGTTCCATTTTCGTTTAAATTATAAAATTCGCCAATACCCTTATAGGATATTGGCGAATAAATAATAGTATTATATTACAGTTTTGCAAAGTGGATTAATAGAATAAAAAACAAGTTTCCTATTGAATTCTTATTTAACAACTATATTTACAAGTCTTCCTTTTATAACTATAACTTTAACTATAGTTTTACCTTCAGTAGCTTTTTTAACATCTTCGTCATTTAAAGATGCTTCTTTTATACCATCTTCATTAAGGTCAGAAGGTATATTTATTTTAGCCTTTATTTTACCATTAACTTGGATGGCTATTTCTACTTCATCCTTTATAAGAGCTTTAGCATCCAATGTAGGCCAAGGTTCACTAAATACTGAATAGGAGTTATCAGTTACTTCTTCATTATTGTTAAAGATATTCCATTGTTCTTCACTAAAGTGAGGGGCAAATGGAGCAAGAAGTCTTATATAATCAAGACAAACTTCCTTTAAGAAGGATAGATTTTTAGAGTCTTCATTAATATACTTAGATAAAGCATTTATAAACTCCATCATTCTAGCAATAGCAGTATTAAATTGAAGAATTTCAGTATCTTGAGTTACATTCTTTATGGCAAAGTGTCTCCAGTAGTTAAGCTCCTTTTCAGCTTTATCTATTGAAGTTTTATCATTTTTTCCACTAGTAATAGCTTCAAAGGATGAAGTTAAGGCTCTTTCTATTCTATCCACAAATCTAGCTACGGATTTTATACCATCATCACTCCAAGCTCCGCCTTCTATATAAGCAAAGCCAAACATTAAATACATTCTAAACACATCAGATCCGTGTTCTGAAATATAATCATTAGGAGATATAGTATTTCCTTTAGATTTACTCATTTTAAGACCATCTGGTCCAAGGATTAATCCTTGATGAGTTAAAGAAGTGAATGGTTCATCAAAGTTTAAATATCCCATATCCCTTAAAGCTTTGTTTATAAATCTTGCATAAAGAAGATGCATACAAGCATGCTCAGGACCACCAACATATTTATCTACAGGTAAAGTCTTATTTATAAGTTCTGTATCAAAAGCTTTATCAGGATTCTTAGAATCCACATATCTTAGGTAGTACCAAGAAGAACATACAAAGGTATCTAAGGTATCAACTTCTCTTTTAGCAGGTTTTCCACACTTAGGACAAGTAGTATTTACAAACTCCTCACATTTAGCAAGAGGAGATTTTCCATCAGGAGTAAACTCTACATTGTATGGAAGTTCTACTGGTAAACTGCTTTCTGGAACTGGAACTGTACCGCAGCAATCACAATATACAATAGGTATTGGAGTTCCCCAATATCTTTGTCTTGATACAAGCCAGTCACGAAGTCTATAGTTAACCTTAAATTCTCCAACTTTAAGCTCTTCTAATTTCTTTGTAAGAGTAGTTTTAGCTTCTTCTCCAACTAATCCATTAAATTCTCCAGAGTTAACCATTGTACCAAACTCACAGTAAGGTAAAGCCTCTCCGCCTTCTATAACTCTTTCTATTGGAAGGTTATATTTAGTTGCAAAAGAGAAATCACGCTCATCATGACCAGGAACAGCCATAACTGCACCAGTTCCATAGGTTGCAAGAACATAATCTCCAATCCATATAGGAACTTCACGTCCGTTTATAGGGTTTATAGCATAAGAACCAGTAAATACTCCAGTTTTCTCTCTAGTTATAGATTGTCTTTCTATTTCAGATTGCTTTTTAGTTTCTTCCTTATACGTTTCTACTGCACTTTTGTACTCTTCAGTAACTATATCATTTACTAATGGATTTTCAGGTGCAAGAACCACATAGGATACTCCAAATAGGGTATCAACTCTTGTTGTAAATACATTAAAGGATAAATCACTGTCCTTAACTTTAAAGGTAACTTCAGTACCAGTAGATTTTCCTATCCAGTGCTTTTGCATAGCTTTAGTTTTTTCAGGCCAATCAAGGGTATCTATTTTTTCAAGTAATTCATCTGCATAGTCTGTTATTTTAAAGAACCATTGAGTAAGATCCTTTTTAGTAACCTCTGAACTACATCTTTCACATGCACCATCTAAAACTTGCTCGTTAGCTAGTACTGTAGCACAGTCAGGACACCAATTTACTGGAGCTTTCTTTCTATATGCTAAACCTTTTTCATAAAGCTTTAAAAATAACCATTGAGTCCATTTGTAATAATTAGGATCACAAGTTACAACCTCATGGTCCCAGTTAAACATAGCTCCCATAGCTTTAAGTTGAGCTTCCATAGTTTTTATATTCTCTACTGTGGAATCCCATGGATGTACTCCTGTTTTTATAGCGTAGTTTTCAGCAGGAAGACCAAAGGCATCAAAACCCATTGGTTGAAAAACATTAAATCCTTGCATCTTTTTAAATCTAGCCCAGGAGTCTACTGGACCATAATTAAACCAGTGTCCAGCATGAAGCTGAGATCCAGAGGGATAAGAGAACATCTCAAGAACATATAATTTTTTATCTAAATTATTTTCATCGAATTTATAAAGATTTGTTTCTTCCCATTTATTTTGCCATTTTTTATCTATGGCTGTAGAATATTTTGCCATTAAATAAACCTCCTTTTGTTTATAAAAAAATAAATAAAAAAGCCTTCATCTCAATAAAGAGACGAAGGCATAATTCTCCGTGGTACCACTCTAATTAGAATATAATACTTATATTCTCACTTATAAAATCCTAACGAATTTCTCCGTACTTGCATTTCCTCAAGTAAGCTCCTAGGCAAGTTCATAAGCCTTTATCACTGTTTTTCACCAAAGCCAACAGCTCTCTATAGACTAAAGTTCCTATTACTACTCCTAATCATAGCCCTAATATTAAATTTTTGAATTTGCTTTATATTATATTACATATGTATTCAGGAGTCAAGAAATATGATTTTTTTAATGAAAATAAATCATACATATTAAAAATCATATAGAATTTGGAGAAAAGTAAAAAGTCAATAGATGTACTTGTAGTACTTAATTAATAAATTTAAAGAGAAAATATTGTTGAATTACCTTGATAAAGTAATTATAATTATTAAAAAGCAGTAATAGTGTTTCATATAATATCTATTAATGTCTATCCTTGAATATATAGGAGGAATTAAGGGGAATATTAGAAATAATATAAATAGTAGAAATAAGGATTTTTAAATTAAATTTTATTTGGATGAATAATTTTCTGAAGGGAGAAAACTTTAGGATGAAATTTTTTAAAAACTTGGAGGCGCAAAAAACTAATGTAAAGACAGAGATAATGGCTGGGTTAACTACCTTTTTTGCTATAGCATATATAATTATAGTTAACTCAGAAACATTATCTTTAACAGGCATGCCAAGAACAGCAGCTATCTTTGCTATAGTCTTTGCTTCAGCAGTTGGATGCTTTATTATGGCATTTTATGCTGATTCACCAATTATATTAGTTCCAGGGCTTGGAGAATGTGCACTGTTTGTATTTACTATCTGTGGTAAAGATGCCATGGGATTAAGTCTTAGCCAAGGCTTAGCGGCAATATTTATATCAGGAATATTATTTTCAATTATAGCATTTACAAAGCTTGGTCAAATATTAACAGAGGCAATACCAGAGGATCTTAAAACTGTTATTATAGTAGGTATAGGTTTATTTTTAACATTTATAGGTCTTAGAAATGGGGGCATAGTTGTAGCTAGTCCAGCGACTATGGTTGGACTTGGAGATTTTGGATCAGTTAGAGTTATAGTGACTTTAATAAATCTTGGAATCGCTCTTTTCTTATTTTCTAGAAATATACCAGGAGGATTTTTAATATCCTTAGTTTTAGGTACAGTAGTTGGTATAGTCTTTGGAATAGTTGATATTTCATCAATATCTTTTGACATGCCTTCTATATCTGAATATTCAGGAGTATTCTTTAACATGGACTTTAGCGGGCTAGCTGATCCAACTTTCTGGGTTGCAGTGTTTAGTCTAGTATTATTAGTAACTTTTGAAAATTTAGGACTTATGTATGGCCAAACTACTAATATGATAGGAGCTCCAGAGAAGTTTAAAAATTCTTTCAGAGGAGGAGCATTATCAGTTATAACTTGTGGTATATTTGGATCATCTCCAACCATAGATGCTATAGAAACAGGGGCAGGCATAGCAGCAGGTGGTAGAACAGGGCTTACAGCTTTAACTACAGGTATATTATTTTTATTATCTTTACTATTTACTCCTTTAATAATGATAATACCAAGTGAAGCTATAGCACCAATATTAATAATTATAGGATTTTTAATGGTGTCTAATATATCAAGAGTGGATTTTGGAAACTTTGAGATAGGTTTTCCTTGCTTTTTAATATTATCTACAATACCTTTAACCTTTAGCATAGTAGACGGTATTGCTTTAGGATTTATAGCATATCCATTAGTTATGATATTTAAAGGGAAGGCTAAGGAAGTTAAGATTCCAATGTATGTAGTATCCTTAATTTTTGTTTTAAGTTTTGTTCTTAAAGTCATAGCATAATCTTTTGTATCCCATAGGGGTTTAAGTAGGTTTTAATGGGAAACCTTATGAATGCAAAAGGTAGAAAAGATGTTTTTTAAAGGCTACTGATATATGTCAGTAGCCTTTAGTATTTATCTGATGTCTAGGAGATGTAACACCCACATCCCCTTAAAAGGTGGGTGATAACAGTTGTTACGCGCCTAAATTAACTCATCTAACCTTCAGATGGTGTAAAGAGCAAAATTTGAATCTATTAAAGGCCTTTTAAATTACTGTTATTGTAATCACCTATAATTTCATATATGGTTTTTGAAGTTGTCTCCTCTAATGTGTATCCTACATGGTTTAAAACTTCAAGGAGCTCCTCTTCACTAGGAGATTCAACCTCTATGTAAGGAAATGGACAGAAGCTTTTATCATTTATATCTATTTCAACTAGAGTATTTTTATATTTATAGCTTTCTCTATACTTTTTAATAGATTCCACTAGCTCTAGTCCAAGGGATTTAAAGATATTTATTCCCTCATCCCCATCTTTTATTATGGTTTCATTTTCTTCCATAAGTTTATACTTTTCTTGGCTTATCATTTTTTTAGTAGTCATGTAATATCTAGTTTCATTCTTTAGCATATCTTCAATGACTCTAATTCTAGCATAGCCTTTATCCTTAAGAAGTCTTCTATCATTAAAATCAAATATATGATTGATTTGGTTCTCTTCCTTAACTTTAACTGTCTTTAAAGAAGAAAGTTTATGCCTAATATCGTCCACATCTATATTTATCACTCTAGTTTCTATTTCTCTCATTAAATAGTACCTCCTAATAATATGATCAGAATTTTTCAATGAAAAATCTTTATGTTCTAGGTAATACTATTTTAGTAAATTAACATATATCATGTAAAGGACTATTTAAAATTGAATTTATTTGGGAAGTTAAAAGATATTGATTATAATCATGGATATAATTTATAAAAGATATGTTTTTGTTACTAAAGGGTTTATTAAATAGAAAGAAATCTATATAACTTTTTTTATTATTTAGAAGTATATATTATATTTTGTGAAAAGTAAGAATAGTATAATGGTTTGTATATTTAAAGAATAAGAGGAAAATATTTTAATGGACTTAATAGATCTTTAAATAAAATAAAAGGCACATACATGAACATAGATTAAATGTTATATTATAAATTTTTAAATTATAGAAGGGAAGTTTTAGTTAACCTATGTCTAATATACATGCCTTTTATTTAAAAACTAAATTCTATATAATTATATGAGAATTACCATTGATATTTATTAAATCCACCTGTAGCATCATTAGTCTCGTCAAACCAGGAATCAAGAAGTTCAAACCAGTTACCAACTTTATTTATTTGAGGGTCTTGTCCATCTCTACACCAAGTAAGATTACCGTAAGGTATTCTAAGTTTCATGTCTATGGTGTTAAGTGGATGATACCATCTTTGGTATTTAAAGTGAGGGGTAGAACTTCCTAAATTATTATCTTCATATATTTTATTTCCATCTGGAAGGAAAATGCTTAAACCATTTTTACCTTCTTCAAAGATAGATTTTCCATTAAATCTACTTTGACCAAAGGAATATACAACTGTATCATCTATGGTTGTCATAAGATTCTTAGCAGCTGTTTTGCTTTCCTCGCTAAAGGTTTGCTCTAGGCTTATTTGTTTTGCTAAGTCATAGATATCAAAGTAAGGATAGTATATCCATTCAAATTCATCTGCTTCTTTAAAGTAGTGAATTAGAGAGGTGTTTCTGCCACTTCCTCTTAAAGCTTCTACCTTATCTTTTTCATTATTAATACTTAGGCTTTTAGATAATGAGTCTAAAGAATCTTTCATAGATTTAACTTTGGATAGGTCATAAAGGCTTAGTTGTTGATTGGTCACTCTTGTAGCGGAATCTCTTTGTTCTTCAATCATTAAAGCTCCTAGCTCTTCAGTGGTAATAGTTGAAGGATCAAAATATTTTTCTTCTCCTCCAAGGGTTAAATCAGTTTCTCCATTAGTTCCACCACCTGATTGTAGTCTTGAGAAAATTTTGTCATATTTAAAACCATATCCCCAAACATTTGGGCTTGAAGCTACCATATATTTAGCTTCAAAACCTCCATTTCCAGGTCTATATTGGTATGCTATTTCTGAATTTCCCATAAGGCAAGCATCGAAAGCAAGAAGATCTACGGATTCATTGTGAGTTAAAACATCTGATATTTCTCCCATGTATAAAGTATCATCGCCATTACTTTCATCCCAAGCTATGGCTTTATTTATTTCAGTAGGTTTCTTTCTTTCTCTAGCTCCTCCACCATGATTTGACATTAGAAGTGTGTATTTATCAGCAGTATAATTGGCTTTACCGAACTTTATGAATTTCTTTAAAGTTTCGGCATCCCCCATGTTGCCCTCATAGTTACTTGTAGTAGTTATTTCAGGAAATTCTGAGCCACCATCAACTCTTATGGCTTTATTATCTTCAATTTTATATAATCGCATATCCCTAAAGTTTTCACCGAAGGTAGAAGTGTCAGAAGTGTAATTACCATTTCTATCTACTAGAACTAATAAATTTAAATTAGGGTTGTCCACATATCCTCGTTTCATTTCCTTTATATCATTTAATATATAAGGTTCTAAATCATTATCAGCATCAGCATATATCATTATTGTAAGTTTTTCAGAAGCCTTCTGAGTTTTTGGTTGATTATAATCTTTTTGGGTTAAAGGAGAAGCTTTTGCAGGAATAAAATTAAACAAAGTGGTGGACATTAGGGTAGCAGCTATGAATAAAGAAATATTTTTTTTATTAAACATACTATTAACTCCTTTAAATATAATTTTTAGTAAATAATCAGAATGAAACATATTAAGTGTATAAAATATATAGGTAGTATACATTTAAGTTTAGCTTTATAAGTCTTCATAGATATTTACATTAAAGTACTTTAAGAGCATAGTGAATATTTTTATAGAGGTTTAATAAATATATTTATTATTTGATCACGTGAACTTAGTAACATTTTATCATTTAAAAAGGAAAAATAAAGAAAATCTTATCGACTAATTTGTTCACAAAAATAATATGTATACAAGATAGGTATACAAAAAGCTAAAAAATACATTGAAAAATACAAAAAAGTTTTATAGTTCATAAAAAATATTCAAAGGAGAGCCTTTATTTCTTTAAAATAGTTACAAAAAATGTCAGTAAAAAGTTGTACAAAACATATAAATTAAATATAAAAACACATTGATATTGATATAACTATTTAGATTTATATTAGTATATAGAAGAATTTACATTAAATAGAACCAAGCTTCCTTCAGGTGGTATTTTCTCCACCATCTGAAGGTTAGATGATTTAATCTAGGGGTCTAGGAGCTGTAACACCTCCATCTTTTAAAAGGAGGGGTGGTTAACAGCTCTGATGGCCATGAGATAAAAACATATATAAGTTAAGTTGTTATTATAAAATTTAATAATATCTATAGGAACTATAGAAAAATTCAATATACTTTGAAGTAATTCTTGCAAATAGATATAATTAAGAAGGCAATTTAGCTATTACATTATAAGATATTAGAGAGGGGAATTTACATAATGAAAGCCAAGAAACTTATTACAATTTTTGCTTCATCACTACTTATAGCATCATTAGTTTTAACGGGATGTAGTAGTAAGGGCAGTAAAGATACAGGATCTACAGGGAGGGTAAAAGATAAAATAGTATATGCTCTTCCTACAGCACCAACGGGAATATTTAATCCACTTATATCCAATACAACCTATGATGGAGCTGTAAATAGTTTAGTATATTCAAGCTTATTATCCTATGATAAGGATTATAAGTTAAACAACGAACTTGCAGAGGAGTATAAGGTATCTGAGGACAATCTTACATATACATTTAAATTAAAGAAAGATTTAAAATGGCAGGATGGAAAGCCTTTAACTACTAAAGATGTAGAATATACTTTCAAAACCCTAGCAGACAAGAATTATGATGGACCAAATAGGAATATTGTAGAGGGAATAAAAGGTGCAAAGGAATATACTGAAGGAAAGACAGATAAAATAGAAGGAATAAAAGTCGTAGATGATAGGACAATAGAGTTTATTTTTAATGAACCTTATTCTGTAGCCTTAGGTAATATAGGTACTTTAGGAATAATACCAGAACATATATGGGGAAGCGTAAGTCCTGAAAAATGGAAGGAAAGCAGTGAATTATTAACAAATCCTGTGGGGTCAGGACCTTATAAGTTAACAAAGTTTGAGACTGGTCAAAGTGTTGAATTTGAAAAAAATGATAGCTTCCACGGAGATAAGGCAAAGACTAATAAATTCATATTTAAAGTTACAAATCCAGATACAGTTCAAGGTGAAATTATCAATGGAACTATAGACGTGGCAGATGTATCTGATTTAAAGGAAAAGGATAGAGAAAGCTTAAAGAGCCAAGGGTTTAACTTAGTTTCATATCCTAAAAATAGTATAATCTATATGGGTATGAATTTAAGAGATGAAAAGTTTAAGGATGTTAAGGTTAGACAGGCAATAACCTATGGAATTAATAGACAAGAAGCCTTAGATAAACTTGCAGAAGGAAATGGAACCATAGTAAATGTTCCTATGTTACCATCTAGCTGGGCTCATCCTAAAAATACCAATTTAAATGAATACAAATATAGTGTAGAAAAAGCTAAGGAATTATTAAAAGAAGCAGGCTGGGAAGATAGGGATAATGATGGAATAGTTGAAAATAATAAAAATGAGAAATTTGAAGTTACACTACATACTCCATCAGATCAAAAACCTCAAGAACAAAGAGCTTTATTAATACAGTCTAACCTAAAGGAAATAGGAATTAAAGTAGACATTTTAACTATGGAGTTCAGTACTCTTATGCAACAAGTAGTTGGAGATCATGACTTTGATATGTATCTTATGAATAATATGATGCCAATAGACCCAGATCCAAAACCATATTGGTATTCAACTGCAGCTTCAGATAAACCAGGTACCTTTGCTTGGAATATTTCTAGCTACAAGAACCCGGAAGTTGATAAACTTATTGATGAAGCTTTAAAGGTAGTGGATATGGAAAAGAGAAAAGAGATATATGCTAAATATGGAGAGATAATGAATAATGATGTGCCTTGGGTATATTTCTTCTCTCCAAACGTAGTTAAAGCTACAAACTCTAAGCTTAAAAACTTTACTCCAAATACTAATTTAGACTTCTTAGATGTTGAAAATTGGTATATAGAAGAATAGACAATTGTTTAATTATTAAGATATAGGTAAAAGAGAGGTGTAAAAGATTTTTTCTTTTAACACCTCTCTTTTAAAATCTATATATGACAATTATTTAAAAGTAGGTGAAGATTTTGTATAGACGTATAGTCAAAAGACTTATTATTTCTCTTATAGTACTTTTTGGTATATCCATAATAGTTTTTATCTTTGTACATAGTCAACCAGGAAATCCATATATTCATATGATGAATCCCAATGTTTCACCAGAACAAACAGAGGAAATGCTAAAGAATCTTGGATATTATGATTCTATGCCAGTAAAATATATAAAATGGGTCTTAAGGGCTATTAAAGGCGACTTTGGATATTCAATACAATATAAAGAACCAGTGTTATCAGTGATAAATAAGAGGATAGGAAATACTCTTATTCTCTCTATAGTTGCCACCTTTATAAGTATACTTATAGCAATACCTTTAGGGGTTTTATCTGCCATAAAAAAGAATTCAGCTTATGATTATATAATAACAATTATATCTTTTATAGGTATATCAATACCCTCATTTTTCTTTGGAATGCTTCTTATAAAATGGCTTGCCTTTGATCTTAGAATATTACCTATATCGGGAATGAAAACCCCAGGAGAAAATTATGAAGGGGTACAAGCTGCTTTAGATATAGGAAAGCATATGATAATGCCAACCATAGTTTTAGCCTTAATGAACACTGCATCCTTAATGCGATATACAAGATCTTCTATGTTGGATAATATAAGTAAAGATTTTATACAAACAGCAAGGGCAAAAGGTCTTAGGGAGAAAAAGGCTATGATAAAACACGGATTTAGAAACTCTTTAATACCTATAATAACAATACTTTGTATGCAAATACCTACCATATTCTCAGGAGCACTTATAACAGAAACCATATTTGTATGGCCTGGAATAGGTAGATTAAATTATGAAGCAGTGTTAAATAGGGATTACCCTTTAATAATGGGGATACTTATGATAATGGCAGTTATTATATTATTATCTAATATTTTAGCTGATATTTTATATTATTTAGTTGATCCAAGGGTAAGATATGGAAAGGAATAGTTAATAATGGAGATGAAAATAAAAAGTAACATAGCATTTAGAAAGTTTAAAAATAATAAACTTGCGTTTATTGGGTTAGTAATATTATCTGTATTACTTCTTCTATCTATTGTAGCTCCCTTAATAACTAATATAGATATGAACAAGGTGGATTTATCTAATATTTCTTCCAGTCCATCTAAGGATCATATCCTTGGCACTGATGAGATGGGAAGAGATATATTTGCAAGGCTTATATATGGAGGAAGGGTATCTCTTTTAGTTGGAATAGTAGGAACTCTTATGCAAATGCTTATAGGGGTAACCTTAGGGGCGTTAGCTGGGTATTTTGGAGGAGTTATTGATTTTATAATAATGAGAATAGTTGACATCTTTATGTGTTTTCCATTCTTTGTAATAGCTATAACCATGGCTGCTATTTTAGGACCTAGCCTTTTAAATGTAATTATAATAATAGGAGTTCTTTCGTGGACATCCATAGCTAGAATAGTAAGAGCAGAAATACTAACTCTTAAGAATATGGAGTATATAGAGGCATCAAAGGCAATGGGATTAACACCTCTAGAGATAATATTAAGCCATATACTTCCTAATATCATGCCTTCAATATTAGTTGCTGCTACTTTATCTATAGCTAATGGAATATTAACAGAATCAGCCTTAAGCTTTTTAGGCATGGGAGTAAAATTGCCACAACCAAGTTGGGGGAATATGTTATCTGCTGCTCAGAATATGTCCACCCTTCAAAATGAATGGTGGCAATGGTTACCACCAGGATTATGTGTTTTACTTACGGTTTTATCAATAAATTTTTTAGGTGATGGTTTAAGAGATGCACTAGATCCTAAAACAAAGAATTAGGAGAGAAATCTATGAAGGATTATATATTAGAAGTTAATAATCTAAATGTTAAAGCAGAAACCTTAAATGGAATAATTGAAATTTTAGAGGATGTAAGCTTTAAGGTTGAAACATCGAAGATATTTGGAATAGTAGGGGAATCAGGGAGTGGAAAAAGTATAACGGCTTTATCCATAATGAATTTATTAAAAAGAGATACATTCAATATAAATGGAGAAATTATTTTTAATAATAAGGATATTTTAAACCTTAGTGATAAGGAAATGAGTTCTATAAGAGGTAAGAATATTGCTCTCATATTTCAAGATCCCATGACAGCATTGAATCCAATAATGACAGTTAGAGAACAGATAGAAGAGATTCTAATTATACATAATGGTAATAAGAAAGGTGAACTTCAAAATAAGGTAGAGGAAGTTTTGAAAAAGGTTAGAGTACCTAATCCTAAGGAGATCATGGAAAAATATCCATTTCAATTAAGTGGAGGTCTTAGACAAAGGGTTATGATAGCTATGGCTATAATTCTAAAACCAAAGCTTATAATAGCAGATGAACCTACCACAGCTTTAGATGTTACTATACAAATGGAAATCCTTAATCTTCTAAAGGATTTAAGTAATGAACTTCAGTGTACAGTTATTATAATAACTCATGATCTTTCCGTGGTGGCAGAAATTTGTGATGAAGTTATGGTTATGTATTTAGGAAGAGTATTAGAACAATGTAGTGTAATAGAGTTTTTTGATAATAAACTTCATCCTTACTCTGTAGGTCTTGTGGATTCAACTCCAGATAATATGAAGGATAATAGATTTTTTAATATAGATGGATATATACCAAAGGTATATGAAAAGCCAAAGGGATGTAAATTTAATACAAGATGTAATAAAGTCATGGATAGATGTATGAAGACGGAGCCGGAACTTATAACCTTAAAGGAAGATCATAGAGTGAGATGCTTTTTATATTCTAAAGAGGAGGAATAGGGTTGGATAATATATTGGAGGTTAAAAATTTAAAGAAAAGTTTTATTCAAAATCAGGGGTTTTTTACCTCTAATAAAAAGATATTTAAAGCAGTAGATAATATTAGCTTTAACATAAAAAGAGGAACTATAATGGGGCTTGTAGGAGAGTCTGGATGTGGAAAATCAACTACAGGAAAGCTCATTTTAAATTTAATAAAGCCTAGCTTCGGAGAAGTTAAATTTAATAATAAAATTATTTACAATGTGGAAGATAAGGTTGAGCTAAAGGGAAAGGCTTTAAGAGATTTAAGAAAAGATATGCAAATAATATTCCAAGATCCCTATTCCAGCTTAGATCCAAGAAAGAATGTGGAGAGTATAGTCAGTGAGGGAGTAAAGAAACATAATCTTTTAAGGAAATCAGAGTTAAGGGATTATATAATTAGTTATTTAACTCAATGTGGATTAGATGAAGATACTCTTAAAAAGTATCCCCATGAGTTTAGTGGAGGACAAAGACAAAGAATAGGTATAGCAAGAGCTTTAGCCTTAAATCCTAAGTTTATAGTTTGTGATGAGCCAACAGCTGCCTTAGATGTGTCAATACAATCTCAGATACTAAATCTTATGTTAGATTTAAAGGAGAAGCATGGATTAACTTATTTATTTATATCCCACAACTTAAATGTAGTTAAAAACTTTTGTGATGATATAGGAGTTATGTATTTAGGTACTATTGTAGAAAAAGGAAATGCTAAAGAAGTGTTTAAATCTCCCCTTCATCCTTATACCAAGGCGTTGATATCATCAATACCTAAGTCCCATCCTTTAGAAAAGAGAGAAAGAATTATTTTAAAGGGAGATATTGAAAGTGCAAGCAATATACCAAAAGGATGTAGGTTTAACACTAGATGTCCTTTTGCTAAGGATAGATGTTACAAGGAAGAACCACAGCTTTTAGAGGTAAAGAAAGATCATTTTGTCTCTTGTCATTTATATAATGAACTTTAAAACATAACATATAATAATTATGGTATAATAGAAATGTTTTTGTGTTATTACACTAAAAAAGAAAGTAGAGGTGTAGTACTTGGAATACATAAAGGATATAACCATAATAGATGCAGTACTTCATATACTAGATAACAATGGAGTAGACCCTATACTTAATGAGTCATACTTAGAATTAGATGATGATACTTATACTTTTTTATTTAAGCATGTGGAAAGATGTTTAAAGGATGAGGAATTAAAGTATGCTGTATTTAACGAAGAGAGAAGTATTGTAAAGGAAGTAAGCCAAGAGTACCTAAATGGAGAAAACAATTTATTAGAGGTGTCAAAGGAACTTGCAAGACAGCTTTTCGTTCAAATGAAGGCGAATGTTAATATACCATCTTGTGATATTTTAGTTATAGGAATTACCACAGAATATGGACCAATGCTTTGTATGCTTAAGATGGATTATGTAAAGAATTTTACCCATAAAATTGATTTTATAGAGGATAGGATGAATATAAACATAGTTCCTCATACTGCAGGACTTCCAAGTAGTAGCCAAAGAATTCAAAAGGGAGCCTTCATAAAACCTATAAGAGAAGGTCAAGAGTTCAATTTAATGGTTATAGATAAACAAAAGAAGTCAAAGGATAGTGAAGAATATGGATCTAACTATTTCCTTAATAATTACTTAGGATGTACTATAATTAGCAATGAAAGAGATATGACAAAAACCTTTTTAAAGGCTGCAGAGACTTTTACAAGAAATCATATAAAAGAAGATGCAGATAGAGCTGAAATCATAAGAACAGAGGTAAAAAGAAATCTAAAGGAAGAAGAAGTAATAGACGTACAGGAGCTTAGTGAAAACTTATTTAAGGAAGAGCCAGATAAAAAAGCTCAATTTATTGAATTTGTAGCATCGCAAGGTCTTGAAAAGGAAGTTAAGGTGGACAAGGAATGGGTAGAAAAAAAGCTAAAAAGGGTAAGGCTTAAAATAGATAAGGACATAGATCTTTATATAGATGAAGAGGCATACCACGATAACAGTAAATTTGAGATTCAAAGAAACGGTGATGGAAGCATTAATATAGTTATAAAGCACGTTATGAATTATATAGAGAAATAATAAAACCCACCTGAAATTAGGTGGGTTTTATTATCTAATTATTTTCCACTAGAATCCTTTGATCCTAGAACGTTATCGATTTTTCCTTCAACAGTCTTTTGTACAGCAGCTCTTCCAGCTCCTAAATACTTTCTTGGGTCGAATTCCTTTGGATTATCTCCAAATGTTTTTCTTACAGCAGCTGTCATAGCAAGTCTTAAGTCTGTATCCATGTTTATCTTACATACAGCCATAGAAGATGCCTTTCTTAGCATATCTACAGGAATTCCCTTAGCTCCTGCTATGTTTCCACCATATTCATTACAAGTTGCAACAGCCTCAGGATCAACAGCAGATGCTCCGTGAAGAACTATTGGGAAACCAGGTAACATTTCTTGAATTTTTTCTAGTATATCAAATCTAAGTTCTGGTTTAAAGTCTAGAGGGAACTTAAATGCTCCGTGGCTTGTTCCTATAGCTATTGCTAAAGAGTCACAACCAGTTCTCTTAACAAAATCAACTGCTTGCTCAGGATCAGTGTATATATGCTCAGCAGCAACTACATCATCCTCAACTCCTGCTAAAACTCCAAGCTCAGCTTCAACAACAACTCCTCTAGCGTGAGCGTATTCAACAACTTCCTTAGTTAATCTTACATTCTCTTCATAATCGTAATGAGAACCATCAAACATTACAGAAGTGAATCCTGCATCTATAACTGATTTAACAGCTTCTAGGTCTGGACCGTGATCAAGATGTAGAGCAACATCTACTCCAGTGTCAGCTATAGCAGCATCTACCATTGCCTTTAAATACTTAGGACCAGCATATTTTATTGCTCCTGTTGAACATTGAAGTATTACAGCAGAATTTCTAGACTTTGCTGCATTTATAACTCCTTGAATTATTTCCATATTATTGATATTGAATGCTCCTATAGAATACTTACCTTCGTAAGCTTTTTTGAACATTTCTTTAGTTGTAACTAATGCCATTAGATAAACCACCTTTCATAAATTTTCTATGGCCAATAGGGACTGATTCGGTCCCGCTGGGACTTTTTCTAATTGCTTTATACTTTTATTATAAAGCAAAAGAAAAATATTTTCCACCTTTATAAAAATATTTTTTACTAAAAAATATTTTTCATGTTTACTTTTTGATGTTTTTGTATACTATCTACAGCAAATTTTATATAATGTAGAGAAGATAATGTTTCATCTAGGTTTTTATTTTTAACAAATTGAGTTAATCTATAAATTTCACCTTCAATTAAGTCCATTTCTTGATGATTTATAAATATGGACATTTTAGATGCATTTAAAGCCATAAAATCTAAAAGAGATAGAACCTCCTCATAGCTTCCCTCCCAGTTATTCTCATTTACTAAATCTTCAATACTGTCATTTTTTCTTTCAAGTTCTACTGTTACCTTATTTAAGAAAATCATAGACCATGTCATAAATACTAACAATGCTATAAATATGCAAAAAGAGGCTATAACATTCTTCATTTCTTTTTTCCTCCTCTTCGTTGAAAATAAAATTTACCCTTAGAGTTTATAAGTGCGAAATCTATTTCTTCTCTTGTAATATTATTTTTTTTCAGTTCATTATTAAACCAATCTTCATCTTTATTTAAAGATTCTAATATGTCTGGATAAATCTTTCCATTATTAAATAGTATTCTTGGTACATATACAGGACTTCCATCTACACTCTTTTCAATTATAGATAGCTGTCCATTAGTCTCCCATATGGCAAAGGCTATTTGATTAAGATCAGAATAACCTTTAATTCTTAACTCTTCCATAAGTTCAGCAAGACTTAGTCTTTGATCTTTTAGTTGATTTGTATCTATTATTCCATTTTTAATTAAGACGCTAGGGGTTCCATCTAATATATTTTTAAATTTTTTATTTCTTATTTGAATCTCAGATAACACAACTTGAATTATAAGAAGTGTTACAATAGGAATAACTCCATTAATAAGAGGAAGTCTATTATCCTGCATAGGAAGAGAGGCCAAGTCTGAAATCATTATGGTTACAACTAATTCAAAAGGTTCAAGCTCTCCAATCTGTCTTTTTCCCATAAGTCTCATGATTATAACTACAAGGCCATATAATAGTAAAGTTCTAATTGAAAAAATAAACATAAAAATCCCTCCTCTAAGATATATTATGTAATAAAATGAAGATTTTTATTAATGAAAATAATTACATTTTATTAGCTTCTAAAGTATAATATAAAGGGAATATTAGATTACCTAAAATTCTAATATAATATTCTCTTTATATTAGACAGTTCATCATTAGTATAAACGAAGTAGTGCCACTCTATTTTGTAAACCTTAACAACAAGTTGCTTATTTAAAAAATATATAAATTTAAAATAGAAAGGGGATTCATATGGCTAAAATACATTTACATTCACCAAATGGAAAAACCTTAGCAGTAGAAGAGGGAGTAACTTTTGAAGAAGTAATAAAGGAAGAGTTTTCTCATATAGATATACCTATTACCCTTGGGAGACTAGATAAACATTATTATGAACTTAGGGATAAAATACCTCATGAAGGACAGTTTTATCCAGTAACTATAGAAGATACTCTTGGATTAAAAACTTATGCAAGAACTCTTCACTTTATTTTAATAAAAGCAGTTTATGATCTTTTTCAAGGATCTAAGATAACTATAGAGCATTCTATAAGTAAAGGGATATATGGAGAAATCCATAAAGAAAATTCCTTGGATGAAAAAGATATAGAGGATATAAAAAATAGAATGAAAGAAATCATAAGAGAAGACCAAAGGATAAATAAGATATCTGTGACTCGTGAAGAGGCAATTAATATATTTAAAGAATATGGATTTGAAGATAAAATTAGATTATTAAAGCATATAAAGAATAATAATTTAAAACTTTATGAGCTTCAGGGAAGATATGACTACTTTTATGGTCCCTTAGCACCAAACACGGGAGTTATTAAAACCTTTGATTTAGTATTCCATGATCCAGGTTTCATTTTAAGATATCCAGAAGAAAAAAATCCTAAGATATTACCTAAATTTGTAAACTATGAAAAGTTAGATAATATATTTAAAGAAACAGAGGAATGGCTCAATATATTAGAGGTGGCAGATGTAGGGGCTATAAATAATAAAATAGAAAATAATGAAATACAAGAGCTTATTATGGTAGCGGAAGCTCTTCATGAAAAGAAAATAGCCTATATTGCAGATACCATAAGTGAGAAAAAAGATGTGAAAGTTATACTTATATCTGGACCATCCTCTTCAGGAAAAACTACTTTTGCAAGAAGACTTGGCATTCAACTGAGAGCAAATGGTATAATACCAACCCCAATATCCTTAGACGATTATTTTGTAAATAGAGATGATACTCCTTTAGATGAAAATGGCGAATATGATTTTGAATCCATCGATGCTTTAGATTTATCTTTATTTAATGAGGATTTAAATAGAATACTAAGAGGAGAAGAAGTAGAAATTCCTAGTTATAATTTCAAATTAGGAGTTAGAGAGTGGAATGGACATAAAATAAAACTTCCAGACAATGGGGTACTAATAATTGAAGGTATTCATGGATTAAATGATAGATTAACTAATTCTATAGAAAATAAAAATAAATTTAAGATATATATAAGTGCCTTAACACAACTTAATATAGATAACCACAATAGAATAAGCACGACAGATGTTAGAAAGGTAAGAAGAATAGTAAGAGACTTTTTATCTAGGGGTTATATGGGAGAGGCTACTCTTAAAATGTGGCCTTCTATTAAAAGAGGGGAAGAAAAAAATATATTTGTATTCCAAGAGGAGGCAGATGTTATGTTTAATTCAACCCTTGTATATGAGTTATGTGTGCTGAAAAAATATGCCTTAGAGGAACTTGAAAAAGTAGATGAAAATAGTGAGGCTTATTATGAAGCTCTACGTCTTAAAAACTTTTTAAGGTTATTTAAGGATGTAGATATAGATATTATTCCTACAAATTCTATACTTAGAGAGTTTATAGGCGGTAGTGTTTTTTATAAATATTAATTATAATATGATTCTTGGCTTTAAGTAAAGCCTATTTTTACTACATCTAAAGCTAAGAATCATTTATACAGTTCTCTAACAATTGCCCATATATTTTTGAATATAGATTAATTCTTAAAACAAAAATTATTAAAGTGATATTTTAATAAATACATATAAATTTTCATGGAACTAGGAATAAAAAATACTTATAATGAAATAGGATAATTTATAGAAACTAAGGTTTAAAAACGGGAGAAAAAGAACTATAAGCTTAAAAGAAGGGGATTTTTTATAATGAAGAGATACGGAGTTTTTGATATTATAGGACCTATAATGATAGGACCATCTAGCTCGCATACAGCTGGAGCAGCAAGGCTTTCAAAAATTGCTGGAATTATTGCAGGAGAAAATATAAAAAAAGTTACATTTCTTCTTCATGGATCTTTTGCAAAAACTTATAAGGGGCATGGAACAGATAGAGCGTTAGTTGCTGGAATTCTTGGAATGGATCCGTGGGATGAAGGGCTTAGAGACTCTTTAGTAATAGCTAAAAATGAAGGTATAGAAATAATTTTTAAAGAAGAAGATTTAGGAGAAGTGCACCCTAATACAGTGAAGTTTGTAATTGAAAAAGAAGATGGAAATCAGTCGGAGATTATGGGATCTTCCATTGGGGGAGGAAATATAATAATAACAGAGGTGGATGGACAAAAGGTTGAGTTTACAGGAGAGTATCCAACCCTTATTATAGACCATATGGATGCACCAGGAGTTGTATCAAAGGTAACTGCAATCCTTTATGATAATGATATTAACATAGCATTTATGAAGGTATTTAGAAGTAGTAGAGGACGTGGTGCAGCTATGATTTTCGAAACAGACCATAAAATATCTAAAGATATAAAGGACAAAATTCTATCTATAAAAGATATAAACCACATTAAAATAATAAATCCTATGAAGGAAGGAGAATAATAAGGTGTATATAAAGAGCGGAAGAGAACTTATAGAGATATGTACTAAGGAAAACATATCCCTTGGAGAATTTGCTTTAAGAAATGAAATGGAAGAAAGCGGAGCGTCAAGGGAAGCTATTATAGAGAGAATGAGAAAAAACTTAAATACTATGAAAGAAGCAGCATCAAGAGCCTTAGATGAAAAGGTTATTTCAGTAAGTGGACTTATTGGAGGGGATGCATATAGAATAAATAAATACATAAAAGAGGGAAATACCTTAAGTGGTGACTATATAGTAAAAGCCATGGCAAGAGCTATTTCCTGTTCAGAAGTTAATGCATCTATGGGAAAGATAGTTGCATGTCCTACAGCAGGATCTTGTGGAATACTTCCAGCAGTTATAACCACAGCAGGGGAAAGGCTTAATAAAAATGATGATGAACTTATAATGGCATTATTTGCATCATCTATTGTAGGGATTGTAATTGCTCAGAATGCATCTATATCAGGAGCAGAAGGTGGATGCCAAGCAGAATGTGGGTCAGCAGCTGCCATGGGATGTGCTGCCGTTATTGACCTTATGGGAGGTACTCCAGCCATGTGCCTTAATGGAGCTGCTATAGTTATAAAAAATATATTAGGACTTGTTTGCGATCCTATAGCTGGTCTTGTGGAAGTACCTTGCGCTAAGAGAAATGCAGCAGGAGCAGTTAGCGCTCTTACAACGGTGGATTTAGTTATGGCAGGAGTTGAAAGTAAAATACCTTTTGATGATGTAGTTATGGCAATGAATAAGGTAGGACGTAGTCTTCCAAGTGAACTTAGAGAAACTGCTATGGGAGGCCTTGCAGTAACTCCTACAGGACTTATGCTTAAGAAACAGATATTAGAGGGAAATAAGTAAGAAATATTTATAAATATATATTAAGTGTAGTAGAATTTTTTATACAGTACTTAAAGATAACCCTTATTGATAATATAAACATCAATAGGGGTTATTTTCTTTAAGAGAATACATTTCTTTAAGTTGTTTTATAGGGGAAGATAATGGCAACGATTAGGTCTTATTAAAGAAGTGGATCATATTTATATATTCCTTAGTATTATTTTGAGTTTAATAGAATATTTTATATAGGAGAGTAGCAACTAAATAAGAATATAATAAAAATAGGAGTATGTAGAAGAGTAACTAAAAATTAAGCTATAAAAATTAAGTAATATTTTTATTACTCTATTAATATATTTATTTTGAAGTATGTATCATAGGTGGAATATAATATGAGTCATAGAGATTTAATGGAATACCATCAAAGAGAAATAGTGGCTATGGAAGAGATGCTTACAAGGCTTATTAACTCATATAGACTTTTAATTGGTGGAGCTAATGAGCTTAATGGTATTGCCCTAGCTAAAAAGAGTCAGGTTAAAGATGCACTTAAAAGAGCAGAAGTTCTTGGGTGTTTAATAGATGATGTGTCAGATGCTTTAAGAAGATGTCAATGTAGATATCTAGATTACTGTGTTATGTATTCTCAGGAGATAAAGGGTTGTATAAATCCAGAGAGTATATATGAGGATATTCAATGTGAATTATGTAAAGGGGATCCAGACAAGAAATAAAAAAAGTCTCTGGTATTAAACCAGAGACTTTTAAACCTTTTTAAGCTTGAATTTACTTACCATTAAATAAGATAGTACAATTAATAATATTACAGGTATAGTTGGATTTATAGCTTTTCCGAAAAGTGTTACTTGAATTAAACAAAATAATGCCATAAAAGTTCCAGCTATTGTTATAGGAACACCTGTAAAGGTTCCATCAAAACTTGATATATTATATCTAGCTAGTCTATAAGCTCCACATATAGGGAATATTAAAACTAGAAAATATCCTAGAATTCCAAATTGCATAAAGCCATATAGCTTGTAAACAAGAATTGAAGGTGCAACTCCGAAGGAGACTAAGTCAGCTAATGAGTCTAATTCTTTACCTATTTCACTATCCACATTTAATAATCTAGCAACTCTTCCATCATATCTATCAGCAATAGCTGCAAATATAATAAATATAGCTGCTAATCTGTAATCCTCATGAAAAGTTGCAAGTAATGATAAAACTCCAAAGGCTAAATTACCAAGGGTAAATGCATTTGGTATTGCACTTTTTTTCATTGATACATCACTCCCATTATAATTAGTGCTAAAGTTATTATACATTATATTATAGATTTATATAAGAGGGTACGGGGGTATTTAAGAAGTATTTAAGAAAAATATTGCATATAAAAGATTTAATTGTAAAAAAATATTATAGTAACTCATTATGCTAGTTTAATTAGTACAATGGATTTAATAGATTTTAGGTGGGTAACTTTTATATTCTGTAATTTAAAATAAGCAATTAAAGATATTTTAATATTTAACTAGTACAACATGTTATAGTAGTATTTTTATAAAACAAATTTATAAAGAATTTTAATATAATTATTTTATCATTATAATGTAAACTCGACATAGTAAATATAAAGTGATATAATCACTCTGTGACTTTTAATAAAATTTGGAGGAGTTAACAATGAAGAAAGTTAAATTCATATATAATCCTTTCTCGGGTGAAAATGCCATTTTAAATGATATTGATACTGTTATAAGATTACACCAAGAAAAAGGATATATAGTTGTTCCTCATAGAATAAGCTTTGATATAGAAATTGAAAAGGCTTTTGAAGATATAGATGATACTTATGAATATGTAATTGTGGCTGGAGGAGATGGAACTGTAGATACTGTTGTAAACCTTATGAAGTCATTAAACATAGATTTAGCACTAGCTATATTGCCAGTGGGAACTGCTAATGATTTCGCAAAGTTTATAGGAATGTCCCCTAATGTAGAAAAAGCTTGTGAACAGATATTAAATTCTAAACCAGTACCTGTGGATATTGGTAGAATAAATGAAAAATATTTTATAAATGTATCTGCTGGATGTACTGTTGCAAGTGCTGGACTTTTTACAGATGTTTCTCAAAAAACAGATGTTAACCTTAAAAATACCATAGGAAAGCTTGCGTATTATATAAAAGGTTTAGAACAGCTTCCAAACTTTAGGAAACTAAAAGTTAATGTTGAGAGTAAAGAATTTAATTTTCATGGAGATATGTATTTAGTTCTAGTATTTAATGGGCAAACAGCAGGTAATTTTAAGCTTGCATATAAGGCTAGTGCTCTAGATGGTAAGTTAGATATTATAATAATAAAAGCGTGCTCAATAAGGGAGCTAATACCTTTATTTATAAGAATTTTTAAAGGGGAGCATTTAGATGACCCTAATATTATTTATTTTAAAACGGATAAGCTAATTATTGAATGTGAGGAAGACATAGTAACTGATATTGATGGTGAAAAGGGACCAGATTTTCCACTGGATATAGAATGTGTTAAAGGTGGTCTTAAAATATTAGGAATAAATAACTAAAATTTTTAATAATATTAAGTATCAATGAATTAGAGGAATGATGATATGAAATTAGTTTATATTTATCTAGCCTTATTGGTACTTAATATTTTTTTTATAATAAACATTATTTTTTCAAGCTTTAATAATGCATCTAGGAAGATAAAAACTTTTTCTATGATGATTTTACTTATTTTGGTATTTAGATATATGGGACTATTATTTACATTCATAGTGCAAAATATAGAATATATATATGATGTAAGATATTTAATATCTTTAAATTTTATTGGAGTTCCGGGATCATTGTTATTAAGCTATTATATATTTTTAAGAAAGGACGGACTAAAAATAAACTTTCTTTTTATAATCTTAGCCATATTAACTTTTATTTATATAGGAGTTATAAAATTTACAACGGTATCTTTTGAAATACACTCTATATATGGATATGTTATGAAATATATGGGTGAAGGATGGGTTTATATATCCTATATATTTATTCTAAGTCTTATATTGTTTATATGTATAATAAGCTATGGGGATAAGAATAGTATAGAAAGTGGAATCATAATGGTTATGATTTCTGCCATGATAATAATAGGAGAAAATATGCTTGTCCTTCTAGGTTTTAATTTTGATCATAATGCTTTAATAGGAGAACTATTTTCTACTATAACATTATATTATGGAATGAAGAGCTTGAAAAAAGTATAGGCTTGGATAAAAATCCAAGCCTAATTCTTTATTTTTTATGCTTTTTAGATTTTTTATTATTAAAAGGTTTTATTAAGTCCTTTGATTTACCCTTAGAGGAGTTTTCCTTAACCTTTACTTTTTTGGTAGATTTTTTTATTGGGTGATAGGATATTAAACATTTTTTATCATTTCCTATTAAATCCTCTCTCCCAGCTTTAATTAAAGCTTCTTTAACTAAGGAGTGATTTTCAGGTACTGTAAATTGCATAAGAGCTCTTTGCATATTTTTTTCCTTAGGATTTTTAGGAACATAAACCTTTTCTGAAGTTAAAGGGTTAATTCCTGTATAGTATATAGTGGTAGATAGACTTCCAGGGGTTGGGTAGAAATCTTGAACCTGTTCAGGAGTATATCCCATATCTTTTATATAAAGAGCAAGCTCTACAGAGGATTTTAAATCACTTCCAGGGTGACTAGACATTAAATAAGGAACAAGAAATTGATTTTTATCTACCTTCTTATTTATTTCAAAATATTTTTTAACGAATCTATTATAGACTTCTTTTGTAGGCTTTCCCATTTGATGAAGTACCTTATCAGATACATGCTCAGGGGCTACCTTTAACTGTCCACTAATATGATGCTTACATAGATCTTTAAAGAATTCTGTATCCTTATCATGGATTAAATAATCGTATCTAATACCAGAACGTATAAATACCTTTTTTATTCCTGGTAAGGAACGAACCTTTCTTAGAAGGCTTAAATATTCTCTATGGTCAATTTTAAGGTTTTTACATGGAGATGGATGCATACATTGTCTATGTCTACAAGCACCATGGGTTTCCTGCTTCTTACAAGCTTTATGTCTAAAGTTAGCTGTAGGTCCGCCTATATCATGAATGTAACCTTTAAAGTCATCTAGAGTAGTCAAGAGTTTAGCCTCATTTATGATGCTTTCTTGGCTTCTATTTTGAATTATTCTTCCTTGATGAAAGGTTAAAGCACAGAAAGAACAAGAACCAAAACAACCTCTGTGGCTAGTAATTGAGAACTTAACTTCATTTATAGCAGGGATACCCCCTTTTTCCTCATACATAGGATGGTAGGTTCTCATATAGGGAAGGTTATAGGATATATCCATATCTTCCTCAGTTAGAGGCTCTTGGGGAGAATTTTGTACTAAGTACCTGTCCCCATGTTTTTGGATTATGTTTTTTCCGTTAATAGGATCCTGTTCATAAAACTCTAGCTTATAGCTTTCATTATAGGCATTTTTATCTGTGCTTACATCTTCATAACTAGGAACAACAACAGAATCTTTAATATTTTCAATATCCTTTGTTAAGTAGCAAGTTCCTTTAAGACTATTTATATTATTTATATTCATACCATAGCTTAAAAGATTAGCAAGTTGAACAATAGTTTTTTCCCCCATACCATATATTAGAAGGTCTGCCTTAGAATCAACTAGTATACTACGTCTAACTTTATCATCCCAATAATCGTAATGAGCAAAACGTCTTAAAGATGCTTCAATACCACCAATTATTATTGGAACATCTTTAAAAGCTTCCCTTATTCTATTACAATAAACAATGACTGCCCTATCAGGCCTATGGCCTCCTTCTCCACCAGGAGAATAAAGATCGTCTCTTCTTTTCTTTTTAGATGAGGTATAGTGGTTAACCATGGAATCTATATTTCCAGAGTTAACTAAGAACCCTAGTCTAGGTTTACCTAACTTTTTAAAATCATCAGTATTTTTCCAATTTGGCTGAGGAATTATTCCAACAGTAAAGCCATTATATTCTAAGGTTCTTCCAATTATACTAGATCCAAAGGATGGATGGTCCACATAAGCATCCCCAGTAACTATTATAAAATCAAGTTCTTCTATACCCATAGCCTTCATATCAGATTTACTTACAGGTAAAAAGTTCATCCCAAGTTTCATAAAATCTCTATCTCCAATCTTATTATACTTAAGGTATATTAAAAAAATAATTAGGCAGTAATTTATGAATTCATACTTATAATTCGTAAAGTTACTGCATTCTAAAATTATTATTTAATGTAATCCACTGTCTTATGTTATAGAAAATAGACTTAGGATTATTCTCTAATTATTTTTTTTAAGATACCTAAAAACTCAATCATTATATCTTAACATAAAGGGGTATAAATATAAAGATAATATACTTAGAAAGTAAAAGGAATGTTTATGTTGTTGTAATAAAATTATTTATGAATTAAACTATAGTTTTAGAGAAGTAGATTATATAACTAAATCTAATCATATCTATATAATCTATTTGAAAAACAAATACAAGTTTCTATTAACATATTAAGAGAAACAGTATATAATGATTAATATAAATCCTATCATATTAATCGGAAATACATTGAAGAAGGAAAGTACCTTAATGAAAGGTTGCAGCGAGAGGATGTTGGTGGAAGATCCTCACTGGAAATTAGGAGAAGTGCCCTTTGGAGTAGATGCCTGAAGCTTAGTAGGGTTATACGGTATCCCCCGTTATAGGGATAAGGCATAGTTTTGTGCCAGAATTTTAAGTTGGGGTACATATGCCCAATTAGAGTGGAACCGCGAAGTCAAGCTTCGTCTCTAAAGTTTTTAGAGACGGGGCTTTTTTATATACTATTAAAAACTTTTATCCACAGTTTAAATTTAAAAATATAATTTATTAAGGAGGAAAATTTTATGATTTTTAATTCAGCTATAGATATGATTGGAAATACACCTATAATTAAACTAAAAACTAAGGAAGGAAAAGCTAAGGTTTATGTAAAACTGGAAAGATATAATCCTGGTGGAAGTGTTAAAGATAGGGCAGCCCTTGGAATGATTGAAGAAGCAGAGAGATTAGGATATTTAAAAGAAGGAAATACAATAGTTGAACCAACTAGCGGTAATACTGGTATAGCTCTTGCTATGATAGGACGTCTTAAAGGGTATAAGGTTATTATAATAATGCCTGAAACCATGAGCGTAGAAAGAAGAAATATAATAAAGGCTTATGGAGCAGAGCTTATATTAACAGAAGGAGCAAAAGGAATGAAGGGAGCTATAGCAAAGGCTAAAGAGCTTTCAGATGAAAATGAAGGTTACTTTGTTCCTCAGCAGTTTGTAAATATAGCGAATCCAAATAAGCATTATAGAACTACTGCAGAAGAGATATTAAAGGATCTTCCAGATATAGATGTATTTATGACAGGAGTTGGAACAGGAGGAACTATATCAGGAGTAGGAAAGCTTTTAAAGGAAAAGAAAAGCAATATAGAGGTTATAGCCATAGAACCAGAAAAATCTCCTGTAATAAGTGGAGGAGAACCAGGACCACACAAAATTCAAGGTATAGGAGCAGGCTTTATTCCAGATATATATAACAAGGATGTAGTAGATGAAGTTATAACCATAAGCGATGAAGATGCTTTTGAAGGGGCAAGGATTATAGCAAGAGATTATGGTATACTTGTTGGAATATCTTCAGGAGCTAATGTTATAGCTGCCCTAAGAAAGGCTGAAACCCTAGGCGAAGATAAGATTATTTTGACAGTAGCTCCAGATGGAGGGGAAAAGTATTTATCCATGGGACTATATGAATAGATTTTAAAAAATAAGGATGAGGGGGGTATATTATGATAAAATTTTTAAAGCGTGAAATAAGAAATATAATGGAAAAAGATCCAGCTGCAAGAAGCGTATACGAAGTACTATTATATCCATCCCTTCATGCCATAATAAACTATAGAGTATCTAATTTCTTTTATAAAAGAAAACTTTATTTCTTAGCGAGACTAATATCTCAAACAGGAAGATTTATAACAGGTATAGAAATACATCCTGGAGCCACCATAGGAAAAAGGTTATTCATAGATCATGGTATGGGAGTGGTTATTGGAGAAACAGCAGAAATAGGTGATGATGTAACCATATACCATGGAGTTACCCTTGGAGGCACCGGAAAAGACAAGGGGAAAAGACACCCCACTGTAGAAGATGGGGCTATAATAGGAGCAGGAGCCAAAATACTAGGCCCCATAACCATAGGGAAAAATTCTAAAATAGGCTCAAACTCAGTGGTGTTGCAGAATGTTCCAAGTTATGCAACAGCTGTAGGTATACCAGCAAGAATCATATATAAATCAAAAAAAGTTATAGATATTATGAGTTATAAGGGTGAAGATAAATATATATATAATGATATGGTAATATAATATGAAGATATGGTTATAATGGTTAATAAATAAAATATAGGTTTTCATAGCAGTAGGTGTTATTTTATAAAAAAATAAATAATACCTACTGTTTTTTATATTTGATGAAGATAATAATACTATGATATTATTAACTATAAAATATTTTAACTATGGGGTGCTTAAGAATAATTAATAATGTCTAAGGATTTTATGTGCTAAGTTTAGAAAAATTATATATTTATGAAAATATTATATAAAAAATATTTTAGTACACAAAATATTTTAGAAAATCTTAAGGAGTTATTTTTAAAGGGATAAATACATGTAAAGGAGAAAAAATGAAAAATAAGATAAATGATTTTTGTAATAGTATAGGTCTTGATACTATAGGTTTTACTAAGTGTAGAGTGTTTCATGAGCTTCATGATTTATATATATATAGAAAAGAAAATAATATGGAGAATGAGTTTGAGGAGAAGGATATAGAAAAGAGGATAAATCCTTTTATATACATGGAGGAGGGAAAAACCATAATCTCTGTAGCATTTCCTTATATCCATAACTTTAATAATCATAAAGATGTATATTTTTCTAAATATACTCAGGGAAAAGATTATCATAGGGTAGTTAAGGATTATTTAGGACAAATATGTGAGTTTATAGAAAGTATAGGAGGGAAGGCAGTTCAGTTAGTTGACAGCAACTCTCTTCCAGAAAGATATATTGCAGCTCTTTCAGGAGTTGGATTTATAGGGAAAAATAATATGGTTATAACTGAGAAATATGGCTCCTATGTATTTTTAGGTGAAATAATAACGGATTTAGAATTAGAAGCAAAGGGTAATGAGAATCTAATAAATGAGATAAAAAATTTTAGTAAGTGTGGAGAGTGTGAACTTTGCTATAAGGAATGCCCAACTAAGTCTATAAATAATGTAAAAAAGAATCCTAACATATGTATGTCATATATTACTCAAAAAAAGGACTTAGAGAAAAAGTGGATAAAGACAATGGATGGTAGACTTTTTGGATGTGATACCTGTCAAAATTGTTGTCCTTATAATAGGGATATAGAACTTTCTCCAATTAAAGATTTTCAGGTTATAGATTTTATGGAGAATGTTGATTTAGAGGAAATGATTTATATGGAAAAGAAGACATTCAAAGAAAAATACCTTAATACCTCTTGTGGATGGAGAGGGAAGCCTGTTCTTCAAAGAAATGCCTTAATAGCTTTTATGGTTAAAATGGAAAACGGAGAAATAGAGGAAAAGGATATAAAGAGTCCTTATGTTAAGGAGTATTATAATATGATTAAAAATATAGTATAATTATTAAGTATATAAGTTGTAGCAATTTGTTTTAAGTAAAAATTTTTCTATAGGATTTTCAGCTTGAATATTAGCTTAATCTTTTAAAATCTATTTAGATTAAGTAGTGTATAAAATAAGTTTTTAGTTAAAAATCCTATGAGGTTCTAAGTTATAGGGTTTTTAGCCTAAATCTTAACTTATACATGTACTTAAATCATTTAAACCCTTGGATTTTAAGTAGCTCATAAGATAAGTTTTGAATCAAAAACCCTATATACATTGTTTAATAAAAGCTTATATACTAATTATTATGTTATGGAAGGTTGATAATTATTATGAAGAAAGCTAGAATGGTGTCTTCTATATTAAATGTGCTTCCTAAAAAAATGGGAGATTACATATGCAATAAGTTGATATATGGATATTTAAATAAGTATGCAAAGGTAGAAGTTTTAAATAAGGAGAATTTATCTTTAGCAAAGTCCCCATGTATATTTATTTGTAATCATCTGAGTAATGCAGATGGGCTTATATTAAACGATGTTTTAAAAGATTATGATCCAAGCTTTTTAGCAGGGGTAAAGCTATCTAATGACTCTGTTACAAATATTGGAATTAGAGTAGTAAAAACCATAACTATAAATCCAGGAAGTGCAGATAAAGAAGCATTAACAAAGGTTATAAAAACCCTAAAGGATGGAAATAATATAATGATATTTCCAGAAGGGACTCGTAGTAGAGAAGGTAATATGATAGAAGCTAAAAAGGGAATACTTCTTATTGCTAGACTAAGTAAGGCACAAATTATCCCATTAGGTATATGGGGAACAGAAAAGCTTATGCCTATAAATAAAGATGGATCTATGAGAAGTGAGAACTTTAATCATTCAGAGGTTAAGGTTAATGTGGGAAAGCCTGTAGAGCTTCCTAAGAAGGATAAGGATGAAAATAGACATGAATATGATGAGAGAGCATTAAAATTTCTTATGAAAAATATATCAAAACTTATTCCAGAAGAGTATAGAGGTGTTTATAAGTAATTTAATTTAAATATATATACTAGAAAGTTCATCAGTATTATGGCGTGTAAACTTATGAATTTTAAGTATAGAAAATTATAGACTAAGTTATTTAGGTATGGTTTTTAATAAAGATTATATAAAAGTACATTATTAAATTTTATCATATTTACATTAAGCATACTAATATTATATTTTAGAGGAGAAGCAAATGATGGAAAAGGTAGAAAAAGTATTAGAGTTATTAGAAAAAGAATATCCTGATGCTCAGTGTGAGCTTAATTATGAAAGTCCTTTTCAGCTTCTTGTAGCAACTATTCTTTCAGCACAAACCACAGATGTTAAGGTGAATCAAGTTACAGAAACTTTGTTTAAGGACTATGAAGATTTAGATGCTTTTCTAACTCTTACCCAAGATGAGCTAGAAAATAGAATAAGAACCATAGGATTATATAGAAATAAAGCAAAGAATTTATTACTTATGTGTAATCAGCTAAAAAACAATTTTAATGGTGAGGTACCAAATACTATGGAAGGTATAACCTCTTTAGCAGGAGCAGGAAGGAAAACAGCTAATGTGGTATTATCTAATGCCTTTGGAGTTCCAGCTATTGCAGTAGATACTCATGTTTTTAGAGTTTCTAACAGAATAGGTATTGCTAAGGCCAAGGATGTAGTAGAAACGGAAAAGCAATTACAAAAAAATATACCTATGGATAAATGGTCACATGCTCATCATCTTATTATATTTCATGGGAGAAGATGTTGCACTGCAAGAAAGCCAAATTGCGAAGAGTGTATAATAGCTCCATATTGTGATTATTTTAATTCTTTAGTAAAGTAACAAATATAACAAAATCTCCTAAAAATAATGTAATATTTTAGGGGGTTTTATTTTTTTATAGAATAATTTTTGGATTTTTTTAAAAAGGAAAAATAAGAAAAAAGAAGAAATATATTCTTAAGAAAGGAATGATGTTACTATATGAGTCACAGTATTAATAATTTTAAAGGTAATAAAGATTTCCAAGTTAGAGATAACACTTTTAATATGCTTAATATTGCGGCAATTATATTTATATTCATAAGTATAATTGTTGCATCTTATAGCAATAAGCTAAATATACCAATAGAATTAGCACATTGGTTTAAATCTGTAATTATATTTATGTTAGCTAATATGTGTATTATGTATATATATTTAGTTAAGAATAAGCCTGGTAGAGTAGCTAGATGGGTAGGAATAATAAATTCTTTTCTATTAGGGCAAGAAATTATAGAACTTTTATATTCAGTGAATATGTATTCTAGCAGTTTAGATATTGAAGCCTTGAAAGATGGGTACCTATGGACGAAATTTCTAACTGTTATATATATTTTTATAAAATATAAAGGAATAGGAATAAATAAAAAGGGTAAAGT
>NZ_JBFNEO010000003.1:0-32170 GCF_040797585.1 Clostridium sp. | reverse complement strand
ACTCCTCAGCTGATCCTATATATGAGCAAATAAGAGCTCAAATAGAATCAGCAATATTATCAGGAGAGCTAAGAGAAGGGGAAGGATTACCATCTATAAGGAATTTAGCACAGACTCTTAAAATAAGTGTAATAACTACTAAGAGAGCATATGAGGAACTTGAAAGGTCAGGGTTTATAGAAACAGTAAAGGGGAAGGGATCTTTTGTTTCTTCTCAAAATAAAGAACTTTTAAAAGAGATGAAGATAAGAAATGTTGAAGAATATCTTTTAAAAGCCGTGGAAGAAGGAAAGACAGTAGGTATTACCTTAGAGGATTTAAAAGAGATGCTCACACTTCTTTACGAGTAAAAAAATTTCATAGGGGAAAGGAAGCTATGAGGAAGGCAACCTTAACTAAATTAGAAGGTTATTAGGATTAAAGCCTTAGATTGAGTCTAAAAATCTGTTAAGGCAATATGAAAAAATAGCTTAATTTGTAGTTTAATATAAGGGGATGTTTTTATGGATAATATTTTAGAGGTTAAAAATTTAAGTAAGAGTTTTAAGGACTTTAAATTAGATAATGTATCTTTTCAGCTTAAAAAGGGATATATTATGGGATTCATTGGACCCAATGGTGCTGGTAAAAGCACCACAATTAAACTAATAATGAATCTTCTAAAAAGAGATAACGGCATGATAAAGGTCTTTGGACAAGACAATATAGAAAAGGAGAAGGTTATAAAAGAAAGAATTGGATTTGTTTATGATGAAGCTAATTTTTATGAGTATTTAAAACTTAAGGAGATAAAGTCTATAGTAGCTCCTTTCTATAAATCATGGGATGATAAGTTATTTAAAGAATATATGAGAGGATTCTCTTTAAATGAGAACAAAAGACTTAGGGAGCTATCAAAGGGTATGAAGATGAAATTCTCTTTAGCCATAGCCTTATCTCATAATGCAGATTTAATAATAATGGATGAACCTACCTCAGGGCTTGATCCAGTGTTTAGAAGAGAAATTCTAGATATACTTCAAGGTATAATTCAGGATGAAAATAAGAGTATATTCTTCTCTACTCATATAACCTCAGACCTTGAGAGAATAGCAGATTATATAACCTTTTTAAATAATGGAAAGATAGTTTTCTCAAGGAGTAAGGATTATATTATGGAGAATTACGCTATTGTAAAGGGAGATAATAATCTTTTAGATAATCATACTAAAAAGTTATTTATATCTGTAGATAAAAATAGTTTTGGATTTGAAGCTTTAACGGACAATAAAAACTTAGTTATAGAGAACCTAGGGAAAAAGGCAATTATAGAAAAACCTACTTTAGATGACATTATGGTCTATATGAATAAAAGGTAGGTGAGAGTATATGAAGGCTTTGATTTTAAAAGATCTTAACTTAGCTAAGACTACATGGAAGGCAATATTAATTTTTTCTTTAGTCTATCCTGCTGTATTTTCTTCAGGAAATGGTATTACAAAAGCAAATATGTTTAGATATATTGCCTTTATGATATATATGCTGGCTTATAGTTATATTTTTTATCATGAATATAAGAGTATGGATTTTGTAAATTCACTACCAGCAAACAGATTTAAGATAGTATGTGGGAGATATATATCCTTGATGATACTTGCTGTACTATGTATAATCATAGTGCTTTTTGCTCAAGAGATTTTGGGTAGGATTGGTATAAGAGTATTTAGTATATATGAAATTAACTCAACTTTTATATTTGAAAATTTTCTAGTACTAATTATATGGTCAACTCTTATGACTCCATTTATTATTGGTTTTGGATTAGATCTTGGAAAGACCATTCAGAAATTATTTATGATGATAGCCATTATGGCAATGACTATGGTTATATATAATATGGATGATTCCGCATATGAGAGAATAAACTTATATGTAAATAATATTTTAGGTGAGAACTACAAAGTAATGATATTAACTGGTGCTTTTATATTATATATAATCTCTATGGTGATTTCTATCTATATATATGATAGAAAGGAGTTTTAGTTATGAAGACTTTATTATATAAGGAATGGATTACTCAGAAAAAAATAATATCTTTATGTGGAATGTTTATAATACTTTTCTGTGGAGTTATTAATGGATTTTTGAATAAGGAGCAGTATTTCTATATAGGATCACAGTTCTTATATGGATTTTCACTTGTATTCTGTAGATTACAAGTATTTTTATATAATATTAACATGTAAAACAAGAGTAAAATTTATATGATAATAAAAAGTATACCAACTACTCCAAAAGAGGTAGTTATATCTAAGTATATATTTTCTATATTATGCTTTTTTATATATGTGGTATCGACTTTAGTAGTTATAGCTTTATTAAGAGTTTTATCTATAAATGTACCTTCTATAAGTTTTAGTACACTTGGAATTTCATTATCTATATTTATACTATTGATATCTTTATATGTTCCAGTATTTTTTAAAGCATTAGAAAAGAACTTTGGATACTTTAACGTATCATTTATATTTATACTTGTATTGGGATATAACTTTGTATTTAAAAAACTTGAAGAAAATTATGGTATGCAAAATGTTGTAAGTAGCATTGCTAATAATATGCTTTTAGTAAGCAGCTTAATATTAGTTATATCTCTAATTGTGTTCTACATGTCTTATAAGATTTCTATAAGCTTTTATAGGAATAGAGAAGAAATTTAGAGAGAGGCTAGAGATATTATAAGGGATAAAAGATAGGGTTAAAAAAAACTCTATCTTTTATCCCCTTTATTTTTATAAAGATTATTATACAAGATATTTTATTAGAGGATTTTGTATAACCCATAGAACTCACTAATTGTTAGAGATAACTTTATAGCCCTTATCTTCTAAAGATTTAGTTATATGATCTATATGGTCTTGTCCATTTGTTTCAATGGTAACGGTTACTACAACCTTCTTAAAATGTTCCATAACTTTAGTATGATTATGATTAATTTCTACTATATTAGCTCCTTGCTCTGATATTATTGATGAGATTTTAGAGATTTGACCAGGAGAATTTTTAAGTTCTAAAGATAAATCAGCTATTCTTTTTCTTGAAACTAGCCCATAGTTAAGTCCAGAGGTCAAGGTTATTATATCTATGTTTCCTCCACTTATAATAGGAACTACTTTTTTATTCTTAAAGTTTAACTTTTTTAATGCAGCTATAGATAGTCCACCAGTAGCTTCAGCAACTATTTTATGTTTTTCAACTAAGGTAAATATAGAATCTATAACCTCTTCATCTGTGATAGTTATTATATCATCAACGTATTGTTTTACCACTTCAAAAGCAAGATCACCAGGATTTTTAACAGCACCACCATCTGCAATGGTATCAACTATATCAAGGTTTGTAAGCTTATTATTATCTAAAGAGAGTCTCATAGCTTTAGCACCTTCAGACTCTACCCCAATTATTTTAATATTAGGGTTTATTGATTTAGCAGCTACAGCAACACCACTTATAAGGCCACCTCCGCCTATTGGTACAAGTATTGCATATACATCTTTTATATCCTCTAATATTTCAAGAGCCATGGTTCCTTGACCAGCCATTATGTCAGCATCATTAAAAGGATGTATAAATGTGTATCCATGTTCATTTTCCAGCCTTTTAGCCTCTTCATAGGCATCATCATAACAAGTACCAGTAAGAACAACCTCAGCACCATATTGTTTTGTAGACTCAACTTTTATAAGAGGAGTAGTTTTAGGCATAACTATGGTAGCCTTTATACCTAACTTTTGAGCTGAATAGGCAACTCCTTGAGCATGATTACCAGCAGAGGCAGCAACCAAACCTTTTGATTTTTGATCATCAGTTAATTTACTTATTTTATTTAGTGCTCCCCTAAGTTTAAAAGAACCTGTGATTTGAAGATTTTCAGGCTTTATGTAAACATCATTACCACAGCAATTACTAAGTGCCATACTATGAATTAAGTTTGTATGTATACAAATATCCCCTATTATTTTTCTAGCATCTTCAACATTCTTAAGTGTCAATACAGGTTTAGTATGTTTTCTATTAACCTTTTCCATTAGTGTTCCCCCTTATTATCAAAACATAATTTAATGTCATCATAGAACGAATCTTCCTTCAGGTAGTGTGTTTTACCATCTAAAGATTAGATGAGCTAATCTAGGGGCGTAGCAACTGTTAATCCCCACCTTTCAAGAGGATGGAGGTGTTACAGTTGGTAGCCATAAGATAAATGTCTTAATTATAGTATCTATATGTATTTTTAAATTATATAAGTAATAGATTAACTATAATGAAAACGTTATCCAAGATAACCTTAAAATAAGCACCATAAACATATTTTTAAGGTATAGCTAAGACATTAAATATATCTATTAAACCCTAATAATTATATAAGTGAAAAATCATTAATGTCAACCTACTTTTAAGAGTAATCAGAAAATTCAACATATATATTATTGGAAAACTCAATCTCCCAATGGAGTTAAGGCCAATTATAATTTTAAATTTACTGCTAGGCACTATTTGATAAATCTATATAAATTTCAGATTATATTCTAATTCATGTCTGAGACATTTGTAGCCATCAGATAAAATAAGTTTTTCAGCTTATATTTTATATTAAGTAGGAGGTTTGGGATAGTTAATTTGTAGTATATAATATAAAGTATAAATTATTATTATGAGAAGATATGAATATATAAAGAAGTAATGTGTTAATAATTATAGATATAAAATAAAAAGGGTGTAGTTATTATGATGGATATAGCTTTAAAAATTTTAAATAAATATTTTGGATATTCTTCTTTTAGACAAGGTCAGTATGACATAATAGATAAAATATTAAAAAGGAATAACGTGTTCTGTATAATGCCTACTGGTGGAGGGAAATCTTTATGTTATCAAATACCGGCTCTTATTATGAAAGGAACCACCTTAGTTATCTCCCCATTAATATCCTTAATGAAGGACCAAGTGGACAACCTTAATAATATGGGGATAGAAGCAGAGTATATAAATTCTACTATATCTTTAGATAATATAAAATCCATAATAAAAAGGACTAAGCTTGGAGAAGTGAAACTTTTATACATAGCACCAGAGAGGCTAGAAAGCTCTTATTTTTGTAATTTAATTAGAACACTTCATATTTCACAGATAGCAGTGGATGAGGCTCATTGTGTTTCCCAGTGGGGACATGATTTTAGAAAGAGCTATACATACATAAAGCCTTTTATAAACTCTCTACATATTACACCAGTAATAACAGCTTTTACAGCTACAGCCACGGAAAACGTACGGGAGGACTCTATAAATCTTCTTGGAGTAAATAATCCGTATATATATTTAGGTGGATTTAGTAGAGATAATCTTTCTATAAATATACATAAGGAAATAGATAAGTTAGAGTTTGTTAAGGATTATATAAGAGAAAATGAAGAGGAAAGTGGAATTATATATTGTGCAACTAGAAAAGAAGTAGATGGACTATATGAGTACTTAAGAGAAAGAGGTTTCTATGTAAGTAAGTATCATGGAGGGATAGATGATAACTTAAAGCATAGTTATCAAGAAGAGTTTCTATTTGAAAAAACTAATGTGATGGTTGCTACCAATGCTTTTGGAATGGGAATAGATAAGTCTAATATAAGATATATCATACATTTTTCCATGACGAAAAACTTAGAGAGTTATTATCAAGAGATTGGTAGAGGAGGTCGAGATGGAGAATTATGTAACTGCCATCTTTTATATAATAGAAATGATATAGAGAGACAAGAATATATAATAAATACTTCATCTTCCTTTGAAAGAAGGGCAATAGAGATTATGAAACTAAGCGATATGGTAAAGTTTTGTGAAAGTGATGGATGTTTAAGAAAGTTTATATTATCTTATTTTGGAGATTCTAATATAAGAGAGTTCTGTAATAATTGTAGTAGCTGCTTAAACAATCATGAACTTTATGACTATACTATAGATGCTCAGAAGATATTATCTTGTATATATAGAACCCGTGGAAAAGTAGGAATTTCAGTACTCTGTGATATTTTAAGAGGAGTCAAGGGTCCTAAGATAGTTGCAAATAATCTTGATGATTTATCTACCTTTGGCATAATGAAAGAGTATAGTAATATGTATATTAAGGACATGATTAATGGATTAGTTGAAGGAGGGTATTTAGATAAGAAACCTAATACTTATTCCCTTCTTAAGCTTAATGATAAGTCTATAAATATATTAAAGGGTAAGGAAAAAGTACTATTAAATATTAAACAAAGTAAAGCAAGCGTAGTTCTCGATGAAGAGTTATTTAAGAAGTTAAGGCTTCTTAGAAAGGATATATCACTAAGGGACAATATAAAGCCTTATATGGTATTTTCAGATGCTACATTAATTGAAATAGCTAATACTCTTCCAATAACCTATGAGGAACTTAAAGACATAAAGGGCATGGGAGAGAGGAAAATTATTAATTATGGAAAGCTAGTGCTGAATATAGTTAAAAATCACAAACTAAAACTTGAAAATGAGAAGAGGAAGAAATTATAATTATGGATAAAACCATATTATATGTGAATAACTTTAATTTTAATGAAGGGAAAAGTGTGGATAAATTTATGAAAAACAAAATAGGTATAATAGAAGATTCTATAAAGAAACTAAAGGACAGAAACTATACTAATGATGAAATGAAGGATTTTAAAAATTTTCAATATATAAGTATTAATATGGAGAAAATAATAACTAGTATATTAGACTTAACAACTAATTTTATAAATTCTAAAAATATTAAAATAAACTCTCAGCCAGAAAATATTTTTAGAGAATTATATAAAAATAAAATAATAGATGAAGATATGGTATCAGTAATAGAAGAAGTTTTAAGTTTTAGATACATATCACTGGAAAACAGCAAGGAAGCTGATGTAGATTCTATAAAAAAAATTATAGAAAATAAGATAAATTATACCTTAGAATATGCTTACATTATATCAAGTAACACTATAGCATAGAAGAAGCATATCTTGTACATCCTAATAATGAACTCTTATTAAAAGGAGAGGATATGCAATGGATAACAATAAAAATAGAATGAAAGATAGACCAAAATCTAACGTGGAAAAAAGAAAAATGCATCCAAAAAAGAATGCAGATGTTGGAGTTATAGATGGTGAAAAGATAGGACATTATGCCAACTCTAAAAATCATCATGAACCTCAACCTTGGCTAGGAAAATAATTAAGAGCTCCATTGGAGCTCTTAATTATTTTTATCAAAGTGTTTTAAGTTTAATTCTAGAAATTTATTTAGGACATTAGTGTATTCTCTTCTACTTATGTCTTCATAAGGGTAAGTTACTTTTTTAAAATCATCATAAAATGCTAGGAACTTATCTATATGAGTTTTATTTTCTTCAAAGGACAAGTTGTTTATTCTAAGAGGAGATATAGTCTTTTTAACCAGCGATAAATTATCATATTTATAGTTAACAACACTAGAGAGGTAAATAGAACTCTTTTCTAAATATTCCTCATAAAGTTTTAGGGTTTCTACATTATTTTCTGAAATTTGTTTTTCTTTATAGATTTTATCTATTTCATCTTTTATTAAGTATATAGAGTTTGAATAATTCCATAAAGAATTATATCTCTGTTGTTTCATTACATTTCTCTGCTCAATTGAGAATGAAGAAAGGAATGATATAGTGAATGAAGGAATGAAAGAAATACATAAAAAGAGTATAAATATACAATGAAATATTGTTCTTAAATCTAATTTTTTGTGATCATTCAACAATAGCCCTCCTCAAAGTTTTATCTATATTATACCAAAATGTAAATAAAAAGGAAATAATTGCTTGATGTGATAATATACAAATAAACTAATTTTTATATATAAAATCCTATAAGTTATAAATTATGCTTATTTTAATATTAGGTTAGCGTAATTTATAAATTTATTAGTAAATATGGTGATAAATATAAAATAAAACTATGATTCTAGTTTATTCTAATAGATGAACTCTTGAGCATAGATATAACAAGATACAAATCATTGGAGTTGTAGGTTTAGTTCTAGGTATCATATAGTATATATCTATGTGTTTCTAATAAATTTAAAAGTTAAGAGGCAGACTTATAGTTTATAAGCCTACCTCTATTTTATTATTTTATATTAAAATTTATAGTTTAAGATATTAGCAAGCTAAAGTTATTGCACAGGAGCACCAGTATAAGCTTGTCCAAGTCCAACGTCTGCTAGTCCATTTTGAACAATAACTCTTTCTTGGCTATTCTCTCCATAGATATCAGAAGCAGCTCTAACTAGAGCATTTCTAGCATCCATGAATTGAGATTGAGGAGTAAGATAACTTGTTAATGTTCTATAGTATATTTTTTCTGACTTTTCAAATCCTAATTTAGTAGCTATATTATAGAAAGCTTTGTTTGGTATACCAGAGTTTATATGAACTCCACCCCAGTCGCCCTTTTGAGTGTTAGGAAGGTTCTGATAATCGTTCATATGACCAGGTTGATTATAAAGTGTAGGATCCTTAAAGCTTCTCTTTAGGACATATCTTGAGCCTGGAAGCTGTAGTTCATTTCCCATTTCCCAATCTATAGTGCTCTTTCCCTGATTTTCTATCAATATACCAAAAACGTCAGAGAAGGATTCATTTAAAGCACCACTTTGAAGCTCATATTCAAGTCCAGCAGAGGAGTTAGTTACAGCATGAGTAAATTCATGAGCAACTATGTCAAGAGAGTCAGCAAATGGAGCAGCATTAACACCGTCTCCCTCTCCAAAGCCTAGATTACTTCTTCCATCATAAAAAGCATTTATAAAGTTTCTTCCTACGTTTACAGTAGCTGTAATTCCAGCACCATTACCATCCCAAGAGTTTCTATTAAATTTGTTCTTGAAGTAATCGTGGGATTTAGCAACTCCAGAGTGAGCACTTACAGCTGAAGCTATGATTCCACCTTCATTAAAATTATTATCATTATCTTCTACTATATATCCAGGAACAAGATATTGGCTTCTTCTTGCATCGTGAGTAGTATAACCTCCCTTAGTTCCTCTAGTTTTATCTTCTAATCTATATTTAGATCCAACTTTTGTAGTTTCTAAAGTTACTTGATTTCCTTTACGGTCAATACCTGTACCTTGAAGGGATGCTATTAAGTTTTTACTAGAAAGAATCTCACCATTAGTAGCATCAACAAATACATTCCAGTTAGCAGGATATGGATTACTAAATATAATCTCTACTAGATATGCTGGCTTCCAGGTATCGCCAAATTTATTTATAAGCAATTCTGATGAAGGCTCATAACTATAATTTTTCTGATTATCTTTCACGTCTAAAGAAGCTTCAGCTTTTTTTATTGCCTCATCTTTAGATAAAGTTACCATACCTTTATAGTCCATTTTAGATATACTAGGATCTATATCTGCATTTATTGAATATATATCACCGTCTTTATTTACGTGGATTACAACCATTTTACTCATAACGTCTATGTCATCTACACTTAATTGCATCTTATAGTGAGTATTACCATCTTCATCTTTTATCTCATCAGCTAGATGAAAGGAGCCAAAATTTAAGCCAAAAGCATCTTTATTATCTTTGACATAGCTTAGAACGTCTTCTTTGCTTTCGATCTTATCCTTATTCAGCTTTCCATCGATGAATTTTGGAGAATCAGAGTTAGCATTCCAGTAAACATGAAGTTTGCCAGTTCCTATATCAGTCTTTTTGAAAGACTTTTCCTGAGATGAAATTAGAGTCTTTAAATATCCAGGATTTGTTTCAGTGGCTGTTGAAGTTCTAAAAGTTACTAAGCTAAATACCATAGCGGTGGAAATAATAATTGAGATTAATGACTTTTTCATAAAGCAACTCCTTTAAAATATATTTATATTCATATATATATGTTCATTTAAAAAATAATTTACCAATAAATCTATTAATTTTTTGTGAATATGAAAAAAGGGTGAATATGATAGTGTATAAACTTACAAAAATTCAGGTATAAACCTGTAATAATATTTTTATAAGATATATATAAGTATAAAATGTAGTTGAAAGGTAAAAAAAATAATATAATCAATAAAATATGAAATTAAAACTTAAAAAATTTAATAAATTAGTATGATATAAAATTAAAACTTAAAAATTGTTCATTTTAAAATATAGAAATGTCAATATTAATGTTAGGTAATTCATTGACACCTTTCTCTAATGCTAGGAGGGAGGTGAAAGTATATATTTATAGTCTAAAATCTTAAGTAGAAAAATTAAAATTTTAAAGACTAATAATTTTATTGGAATAATTTGATTAGGATAAGAGTCATATTAACCTTTAATATATAAATAAATTTAAGCCCAGATTGAATTTTAAATTCAGCCTGGGCTTACTTAAATTTATTTTTTTATCATTTAATATTCCAAAACTCTCATAGGTCTCATCATATCATGATCCTCGTGTTCTAGTAGGTGGCAATGCCATACATAATCTCCAGGGTAATCTCTAAAATGCATTATTATTCGGGTTACCATTCTAGGTTCAGCTTTAACAGTGTCCTTCCACCCTCTCTCGTGTTCATGGGGAGGAATCGGATCCCCAATAAATTCTAGTTTTCCTTCTTCTAAATATTTTCTTTCATCGAAAGGTCTTCTATCTAGTATTTTAAATTGGACCAGATGAACATGAATTGGATGAGCAACATTAGTTAGGTTTATAAGATTCCATACTTCAATTGAATCCATAAGAGGCTTTTCCGTGATAGGATCATACCACATTTTATTATCTAATAGTGGCATGTGACGTCCATACTCATCTTCAGTAGCACTTAAAGTAAGATATCTTTCCGTAGTTGCCATACTTTCTTCTAAATGTTCTGTAATTGGATAAAGGATTTCAGGAACCTCACTAGTATCTTCAGATGAAAGAGGAAGGTCAACCTTGAATTCCATTATTATTCCAGTATTAGGAGAATCATCATCCAGATTTTTAAGGATTAAGCTTTGTCCTTTTAATTTAGAAAAATCTATTACTATTTCTGCCCTTTCAGCAGGTAATAACGGTATTTCCTTTAAAGTAACAGGTGAATTTAATAGTCCGCCATCAGTTCCTATTTGGGAAAAATTTTGGTTATTTGATAAACCTAATATAAGATTCCTTGTATTACATCCATTTACTAGTCTAAATCTATACTTTCTAGGCTCCACTTTTAAATGAGGCCAAACCTTTCCATTAACTACAATAGTATTCCCAAGAAAAGATGGGATAATAGATGGTTTTACTGGCGATGGAAATGGGGGTGAATCTGGATAAAATAATGAACCATCACTATTGAAAGATTTATCTTGAATCATTAATGGAATATCATAATCTGCTGATGGAAGATCTAGTATTTTCTCAAGAGTATCATTTACTATATAAAATCCAGCAAGACCTGCGTATACATTTAATCTTGTTATTCCAATGGCATGATCATGATACCATAGAGTAGCGGCCTGTTGGTCGTTAGTATATTTATAAACTTCTCTTTCAAATTTTATTCCAGTTATAGCATAGCATTTAGTAAACCAAGCCTCAGGATGACCATCACTACTAGCAGCTACCCTAGCACCATGAAGGTGAACTACTGTACGAACTTCAGGGTTATCGGCGGCTCCATGAAGGGTTCTATCTATGGGTAGAAAATGTTTTAATGGAAGAGAGTTTATCCACTTAACATAAATTTTTTGGTTTCTTAAAGATTCAATGGTTGGTCCTGGAACAGTTCCTTCATATGCCCAAACCCTTGTTTTAGGAAAGTGTTTATGAAAACTATGGTAGCATTCCTTCATTTCCACTTCATAATGAAAACCTTTGGAATTAACATATTTAGGCTTTAATACCTTAGGTTTATTTATATTATCTATAAATTTAGGGATTGTATCTGGATTAGAGGGATTAATCCTATCCATAAATTTATAGTCTTTCTCTTCTAATTCTATATTAAAGTCATTATTCGTCAAAATATCACATCCTTATATAAAAATAAATAATATTTTTGTATATATTATGTTCAATAACGCTAAGATGTGTTTTTTATAAAGAAGCTTCTAAGATTATTACCATAAATAATTCAGTGAATTAAGGCTTTTAGAGTTTTAATGTAATATATTGTAGTAATTGATATATATAATAAATTTGACTAATTGTAAAATGAAATTAAACTAAGAAAAAAATAAAAAAATCCATAGTGGATTATTCTGTGTTATGATCTAATCGCTGAACAAAAACACACAGGTCAGATAAATCTTTAATATATAAATAAATTTAAGCTCAGATGAATTTTAAATTCAATCTGAGCTTATTTAAATTTATTTATATTTTTTAGAGTTAATTCTCTAGAACTCTCATAGGTCTCATCATATCATGATCTTCGTGTTCAAGGATATGGCAATGCCATACATAATCACCAGGGTATTCTCTAAAATGCATTATTATTCGAGTTACCATTCTAGGTTCAGCTTTAACAGTATCCTTCCATCCTCTCTCATATTCATGTGGCGGCATTGGCTCACCAATAAATTCTAGTTTTCCTTCTTCTAAATATTTTCTTTCATCGAAAAATCTTCTATCTAGTATTTTAAATTGGACTAGATGAACATGTATTGGATGAGCTCCGTTAGTTAGGTTTACAAGGTTCCATACTTCAATTGAATCCATAATAGGTTTTTCAGTGGTAGGATCATGCCACATTCTATTATCTAGTAGTAGCATGGGACGTCCATACTCATCTCGGGTAGCACTTAAGGTAAGATCTCTTTCCATAGTTGCCAAACTCTCTTCTAAATGTTCTTCAATTGGATAAAGGATTTCAGGAACCTTACTAGTATCTTCAGATAGAAGAGGAAGGTCAACCTTGAATTCCATTACTACTCCAGTATTAGGAGAATCATCATCTAAATTTTTAAGAATTAAGCTTTGTCCTCTTAATTTAGAGAAATCTATTACTATTTCTGCCCTCTCAGCAGGTTCTAAAGGTATTTCATTTAAAGTAACAGGAGTATTTAATAATCCGCCATCAGTTCCTATTTGAGAAAAACTTTGATTATTTGATAGACCTAAGACAAGATTCCTTGTATTACATCCATTTACTATTCTAAATCTATACTTTCTAGGCTCCACTTTTAAATGAGGCCAAACCTTACCATTAACTACAATAGTATTTCCAAGAAAAAATGGGGTAATAGAAGGTTTTACTGGCACTGGAAATGGAGGTGAATCCGGATAAAATAATGATCCATCACTATTGAAAGATTTATCTTGAATCATTAATGGAATATCATAGTGTCCTGATGGAATATCCAATATTTTTTCAAGAGTATCATTTATTATATAAAATCCAGCAAGGCCTGCGTATACATTTAATCTTGTTATTCCCATAGCATGATCATGATACCATAGAGTAGCAGCCTGCTGATCGTTGGTATATTTATATATTTCTCTTTCAAATTTTATTCCAGTTATAGCATAGCATTTAGTAAACCAAGCTTCAGGATGACCATCACTACTAGCAGATACCCTAGCACCATGAACGTGAACTACTGTACGAACCTCAGGGTTATCAACAGCACCATGAATAGTTCTATCTATGGGTAGGAAATGTTTTAGTGGAAGAGAGTTTATCCACTTAACATAAATTTTTTGATTTCTTAAAGCTTCAATAGTTGGTCCTGGAACAGTTCCTTCATATGCCCAAACACTTGTTTTAGGAAAGTATTTATGAAAATTGTGGTAACATTCTTTCATTTCAACTTCATAATAGAAGCCTTTGGAGTTAACGCATTTTGGTCTTAACACCTTAGGTTTATTTATATTATCTACAAATTTAGGGATTGTATTTGGATTAGAGGGGTCAATTTTTCCCATAAATTTATAGTCGTTATCTTCTAATTCTATATTAAAATCATTATTCTTCAAAATATCACGTCCTTATATAAGAATAAATAATATTTTTGTATATATTATGTTCAATAACACTAAAATGTGTTTTTATAAAGAAATTTCTAAAGTTATTACTATAAATAATTAAGTGAATTAAAGCATTTAGAGTTTTAATGTAATATATTGTAGTAATTAATATATGTACAATATATTTCCATATTATCATAAAAATAAAAAACATAATAATAAGATTTTTACCACTAAGAATCATCATATTACATTAAATACCTGTCACCTATTAAGTACTTGTCATATTATGTACTACATAAAATATTTAAAAGGGGGATTAATTTTATGTCTTACAATAATGATGAAATAGTAGTTGCGTTAAAAGATATATTGGTTCAACTGCAAAGACAAGAACAAATGCAGAAACAATTACAATACCAAATTGAGCATCAAGCTCAGAAACAAGAAGAGTATCAAAAACAAGAAGCTGAATTAGAGACAGAAACCCATCAAGGACAAAAAGAGATAGAGTATGAAAATAACAAAATGAAAGTAAAACGTTCAGGTAATACTTTCAATTTTATATTTAAAAAATGTAAAGAACACAAGCATAAGAAGTAGGAGGAATTTGGTATGAATTATAATGAAGATAAAATTGTTGATATGATAAAAAATTTATTTTTAGACTTTGATAAAGAGGAAGAAACAGAAGTATATGAAGAAGATTATAAAGAAGACTATGAGGATAAATGTAAAGAAGAGTATGAAGATAAATGTGAAGAAGATTATGACCACAAGCATGAGGATAAAAAAGAATATAAGAAGTATTATAAAGAGAAAACTTACCAAGATCAGGATCAATATGAAAAACAGTATCAAGACCAATATCAACATCAAAAGCAAGATCAACATCAAAAACAAGATCAAAAGCAAGAGCAAAGAGCACACTTAGATTCAGATGCTTATCAAAAGCAGTACGAAGAAGAGTATGAAGAGAATTATATGAAGATAAAGTACTCAGGTAACAGTATAAATATTATAAAGTAGGGGGAATGGTTATGTACGGTGACTATAGTAAGATATTTCTCTTATTAAAAGATATCTTGTTTCAAATGCAAGATCAATATCAGTACCAATATGAGAAACAATACCAGTACCAAGACCAAGACCAACATCAATATCAAGATCAACATCAGAAGCAGCATGCAGAGCTTGATTCTAAGGCAAGTCAATATTTAAATGAGAGAGAATATGAAAAGAACTATATGCAGATAAAATACTCAGGAAACAGTATTAACCATATAGATATATAGATAAGGGGATGAGGTGAAACTATGGCTAATAATGAAGAAAAAATAATAATATTGTTAAAAGATATCCTTGTTCAACTTCAAGAGCAAAAGCAAAGGCAATATCAATATGAGTATCAAAAACAAAAGCAATATGAGAATCAAAAACAAAAGCAAAAAGAAGAAGTAGAAATGGAAGTTAAGACTAAGCAAAATCAGTTAGAACTTGAAAAAGAATATAATAATATGGAAGTTGAAGAATCTGGAAACACTTTAAATGTAATTTGGAAAAAGTAATTAATTTTCTATATTAGGGTGTCATAAGGTAATTCTAAGCTTCCTATGGAGTTTTCATAAAAAGAAGGTTCTCATTTGAAGCTTAGAAGAACTTATAAATAATCTTATATATGATTATTTCTCATTTAAATAGAAGAGAGTACTAACTAGTAAATTAAGAAATAAACTCTAAGCTTAAATTTTAGAGCTTACAATAAATTGAATAAGCGCGCATTCAAATAATATATTGTAAGCTCTTTTATCCATGGATAAAATTGTTATGATTCAAACTCTTAAATTATATAGATTCTAGTGTTAGTCATATATATGTATCACATGACACCTTAAATTAGGCCTCAATTTACTATGATTTACAGCCAATTTAAAGATTGAATTTAGATATGATATTTATAGGAAGAAATTTTATAATTTTAATATATATGAAAAAAGGTTTTTATTTATCAAGTTTAGCTTAAAACAAAGGATTAATTTAGTAGTATTCACTAATAGGAGGGAGATTTATGTCTAATAAAAAGATGTATGTAGATAGAGATATAGAAAATCTTAATAGAAAGCTTGTAAAACAACAAAAGATAAACGAGGCTTTAGCAGATAAATTATTTAAACAAGCTAGAGCTATAGAATATTTATACTCTCAGTTGGAAGAGCAAAAGAAAGTTATTGAAAATATGCAAGAAAAGTTAGATAAAAAGGATAGTTATGAAGATGAAAAGAAAAATAATAATAAGAGAGATTTAAATCAAAAGAATTCTATGTCCATAGATCATTCAGGAAATAGCTCTGTTAATATAAGTCTAGATATATCATCACTAATTATAATAATATTAAAGTTATTTAAGTATATAGGAAAAGAGAATATAGATAAAATAAATATTGATGAACTTATTGAAAGCTTAAATTCATATAAGATTAAGTCTAATGAAAGGGAAGAGAGAGAGGCAAAAAATTTAATAAAGAAGATTAAATTAAAGAATGGACATAAAGGAAAAAATACAAGGATAAAAAAAGTAGAGAATAAAGTTGAAAGTAAGGATATAGAATATGAAAAAGAGTATATGGACATGATATATGGGGATGAAGATGGTAAGAGAATTAAAAAAAGGAAAAAGACTTAATATAAAAATTAATAAATTTAATATATAAAAGAGTGAGTAGACTAGTATACCACTCTTTTTATATCCATTTTGCTGTTACAAAGGTGAGTATAAATTAAATCATAATATAATATTACGTAAATATAATAATTAATGAATTAGGTAACAATATATATGTATGGTAAATGATAATAAAGAAATGATTTTAGTGATAGTTATTATTGATTACCGTAGAAGGGTATGGTAAGATTTTCATAAAACATAAAAGGAGTGATGATATGAACTTTAAAGTTAATGAAGTATATGAAGGATTTAAGCTGTTAGAGGATGTTTATATAGAAGAGATAAAATCCAATGGAAAGATTTTTCAACATGAAAAAACAGGAGCAAGACTTCTTAATATAAGTAATGATGATGACAACAAGGTATTTGCAATAGGTTTTAGAACACCACCTGAGGATAGTACGGGACTTCCACATATATTAGAACACTCAGTTTTATGTGGATCTAGAAAATTTGATGTTAAGGAACCTTTTGTTGAGCTTCTAAAAAGCTCTTTAAATACCTTTCTTAATGCTATGACTTATCCAGATAAGACCATATATCCTGTAGCCAGTAGAAATGATAAAGACTTTAAAAATCTTATGGATGTTTACTTAGATGCTGTATTATATCCTAATATATATAAGTATCCTGAAATATTTATGCAAGAAGGATGGAGCTATTCTTTAGAAAACAAGGACTCTGAACTTAAATATAATGGAGTTGTTTATAATGAGATGAAGGGGGCATATTCTTCACCAGACTCATTAGTGTTTAGAAAGATAACAGAGACACTTTATCCAGATACTATATATAGTCATTCTTCAGGTGGAGATCCAGAGGTTATTCCTGAGCTTACTTACGAAGATTTTATAGCCTTCCATAGAAAATACTACCATCCATCAAACAGCTTTATATATTTATATGGAGATGGGGATTTAAAGGAGCAGCTTAAGTTCATAAATAATGAATATTTAAGTAATTTTGAAAGACAAGAAATAGATTCAGAGATAGGAACACAAGATCCCTTTGAAGAAATGAAGGAGTTTACATATACTTATAGTCTTTCAGAAGAAGACTCTACAGAGAATAAGAGTTTCTTGAATCTAAACTTCTCCATAGGATCAGCTTTAGATACTAATGAGAATTTAGCTTTAACAGTAATAGAGTACTTACTTTTAGAGACTCCGGCGGCACCTTTAAAGAAGGCCTTACTTGAGGAGGGTATTGGTAAGTCTGTGTTTGGAGAGTTTGAAAATGGTATAAAACAGCCTTATTTCTCAATAGTAGCAAAGGATGCTAATGAAAATGATAAAGATAAGTTTAAGAAGTTAGTGTTTGATACCTTAGAAAATCTAGTTAAAGATGGCATCGATAAGGAGCTTATAGAAGCTGCCATAAATAAAATAGAGTTTATATTAAGAGAGGGAGACTATAGAGGATATCCAGCAGGAATAGTTTATTACACAAAAGCCTTAGATAGCTGGCTTTATGGAGGAGATCCTTTTGTAAACTTAGCATATGAACCAGTTCTTAAAAATGCTAAGAGAGCATTAAATACTAAGTATTTTGAAGAGCTTATAGAAAAGCATATTTTAAATAATCCTCATAGCTCTCTTGCAGTATTAAAACCTGAAAAAGGACTTTCACAAAGAAAAGAAAAGGAATTAGCTGAAAAGCTTGATAAATATAAGGCTAGCTTAAGTGATGAAGAGTTAGAGAATATAATAGAAAAGGGTAAAAAGCTTAAAGAAAGACAGATGACAAAGGATACAAAGGAAGCTTTAAACAGTATACCTAGTCTTGAGATAGAAGATATAAATAAAGAAGCTGATAAACTACCATTAGAAATAAGAGAAGAGCATGGTGTTAAGGTCTTATTCCATGAAGTAGAAACAAACAAAATAGGATATTTAAAACTTTTATTTAATGCTAAAGTTCTTTCTAAAGAGTTACTTCCTTATGCTAAGCTATTATCAGATGTACTTGGAAGAATAGGAACTAAAAATTACACCTATGGTTCTTTAGCAAATGCTATAGGAATACATACTGGTGCTATATTCTTTAATGTAACAAGTTATGTTAAGAGTGGAGATCCAAAAGACTTTAGTGCAGTATTTATGGTAAAGGCAAAAGCTCTTATTAATAAATTAGATAAAACTACTGAGCTTATAGGAGAAATTCTTGAAAATACTCTATTTGATGATAAAGAAAGAGTTCTTCAAAATCTTAGAGAGATAAAGAGCTACTATGAAATGAGTATGTTTAGTTCAGGCCATATAGTATCTGCAAAAAGAATGATGTCATACTTCTCTCCAAAGGGAGCTTTTGATGAAACTATAGATGGAATAGGATATTATAAATTCCTTTGCGATATTGAAAAGAACTTTGATGGTAAGTGGGATGAAGTAAAGAAAAACTTAGAGAAGACTAGAGAGGAATTATTCAATGAGAGTAATTTAACTGTGAGCTTTACATCGGATAAAGAAGACTATGATGCAGTTAAAAATCCAATTGAAAGCATTTCTAAGATTTTAGGAAATAAGGACGTAAAAGAAGTTGAGTATAACTTTAACCTGGAAGAGAGATCCAATGAAGGACTACTTACTCAAGGGAATGTTCAGTATGTAGCTAAGGGTGGAAACTTTATAAATAATGGATATAAATATAATGGGTCTGCTTTAGTTCTTGAGACCATAGCAAACTTTGATTATTTATGGAATAATGTAAGAGTTCAAGGTGGAGCTTATGGAGTTGTTCCAAGAATAAGTAGAAGCGGAAATATGTTTATAACATCTTATAGAGATCCTAATATAAAGGAAACCTTAAAGGTATATGATGAAATGGCCAATTATCTAAGAGAACTAGAAGTAGATGATGAGACCATGACTAAGTATATAATAGGTACAATTAGTAAATTAGATAATCCATTAACACCATCTATGAAATCAGAATATGCCATAGAGCAGTATTATATGGGAATAGACCATGAAACTAAGCAAAGGGAAAGAGAAGAAGTTATAGGTACAAAGCTAAATCACATTAAGGACTTTGCTCCAGTTATAGAAAGTGTAATGGATCAGAACTATATTTGTGTTCTAGGTAATGAAAAGAAAATAAAAGACAATAAAGATATATTCGGTAAGCTTATAAATGTTATAGAATAAAGTAATGTAGAAAAGAAAGATATTTCATTATAGCTACCATATGTATTCTCCAGCTTTAAATGGCTAGGATTACATATGGTAGCTATATTTTCTCATATTTATTAAAATCTACTCTAGAAAAATAACAAGACAATAATTAATCTATTATGATATTAAAATATAAAACTATTGAAAAAACCTAAATTGAAATTTATATTAGAGAAATTTATTCTATACAAAGCAAGTAGTTTCAATAAAGAAATCAATTAGTACAAGAGATGAAACCAACTTCGAATATTTAAATTAGAATCTATAAATAGTTAGACAAATAAACTACATTTAATTTATTTGTCTTAGGATGTAAGGATACTTCACTATTTACTCCAAAGACATTTTTTATCATATTCTCAGTTAGTACTTCTTCTGGGTATCCTGAGGAAACTATATTCCCATCATTAAGTACATATATTTTATCACAATAATTAGAAGCTAAATTTAGATCGTGTAAGGCTGCAAGTACTGTTATATCTAATGATTTAACCAGCTCTAAAATCTGAATTTGATATTTTATGTCTAAGTGATTTGTAGGCTCATCTAATATCAGTATGTCAACCTTTTGAGCTAGGGCTCTAGCTAAAAGGACCCTTTGTTTTTCTCCACCAGATAGGGTAGAAAAATCCCTATGATAATAATCTTCCATAGATACTTTTTTTAAAGATTCCATTGATATTCTGAAATCATCTTTGTTGTCCAGCTCAAAGGGTTTCTTATGAGGTGTACGACCAAGGAGTACCATATCTAGCACCTTAAACTCAAAGTTCTGCTCATTAAATTGACTCACCACGGCCATTTCACGAGAGGTTGACTTTATAGAGAGTTTAGATATATCTCTACCATTTATAAATATAGAACCATTACTAGGTTTTAGTATTCTATAAATTGCTTTTAATAAAGTAGATTTTCCACTTCCGTTAGGACCAACTAATCCTACAAACTCCTTAGTATTTAAATTTAAAAATACATTGTCTAATATTTTTTTACTGCCTATATTTAAAGAGAGGCTATCTACCTTTATTTTCATTAGTTTTACCTCCAGTGCCATAAGATTTTTTTATTAGTAGCCACATTAAAAATGGAGCACCAAGCATTGAGGTAAGGACTCCAATAGGGATTTCTAAACCTTTCATCATTACCCTAGCTAGAACATCAGTCCATATTAATAGTATAGAACCTAAAAGAGCACTTATTGGTAGGAGTTTCTTATGGTCACTTCCAACTAAGAATCTTCCTATATGAGGTATCATAAGTCCTAAAAAACCTATGGTTCCACAAACTGAAACTATTACTCCTGTTATTAGAGCTGAAACTAGCATATATATTTTTCTGTAGGAGGACAAATCTACTCCAAGGGTTATAGATGCTTCTTCTCCTAAAAGCATTGTATTTAAAATTCTAAACTGTGACAGAAAGAATATTATTCCTATTAATATAATAATAGATGGAATCTTTAAATTTTCAAAGGAGGCAGAGGTTAATCCTCCCATCATCCAAAAGGTTACGGTTTTCATTCCTTCTGCATCATTTGAAATAAATATTATAAAGCTTGTGAATGCTGAGAATATAGAACTTATAATAAGTCCAGATAATACCAGCTTAGTAGAGGTAATCCGTCCCCCTACATTAGAAAGTAAATAAACTAATATGGAAGAAACTAAAGCTCCTATAAATGCACCAAGGGTAACTCCACTACCAAACAATACCCCTTTTACTCCAATAAGTATGGAAAAGGTAGCTCCTAATGATGCCCCGGAGGAGAGACCTAATATATAAGGGTCTGCTAGAGAGTTATTTACTGTAGCTTGCATTGCACATCCAACAATAGAAAGCCCCATTCCAACCACTGCTCCAAGAATTACCCTTGGAAATCTTATATGCCAAACTATATCATATATTGGACCTTTGGTTAAAGTAGCCACATCTCCAATGGGAATACCAAGGGTATTATATACAATAATTCTATAAGCATCATAAGCAGAAATATTAGCAGAGCCAAAGGTAATTGAAAGTACTAAGGATATAAGTAAAATAGAAATAAGAAAAGTAACTATAAGAAAAAACTTCTTATTTATTTTTTCAAAATATACATTAGAGGGAAGAGAAGGTGATAGATTTTTATTCATTGGTAAACCTCACAATAATTTATTTAACTAAGTCAGCATAAAAACCCTTAGCTAGATTCTCTATTCCCTTAGGTGTTCTTACACTTCCCCCATAGGTTTCAGCTAATGGAGTATATAATATTTTTTTATCTTTTATAGCTTGTACGCTTTGAAGAGCAGGATTATTTAAAAGAGCATCCTTCTCTTTGTTATCTTTAACTTGAGCCTCAAAATGTATAAGAACTATTACGTCAGGATTTAACTCAACTATATTTTCTGGTCCTATAGTTCCACCTTTTTCTGCTACATTCTTACCACCAGCTTTTTCTACCATATCTGAAACTAATGTATTAGGTCCGTATGCTGTGTACTTATTATTCTCAGAGCCTTCTATAACTAGAACCTTAGCCTTAGACTTTACATCTTTTATAGAGTTTTCTATGTTTTCTATACTCTTTTTCATATCATTTATGTAGGCATCTGTTTTATCTTTTATATCAAAGATTGTACCTATATCCTCTATATCTTTATACACATTTTCTACTGTTGCTTTTTCAGAAATGCCAGAGTTTCTTTGAATAAAGGTATTAACACCCTTTTCATTCCATGAGTTTACAGAGCCTAAAACCTTATCAGAGAATACACTTTTCCATCCTATAATAAGATCAGGACTTTTTTCTATAACCATTTCTTTAGTTGGATACTTCTCTGACAGTACAGGGATTTTATCATACTTCTCTTTAAGATTGTCTAAAATAGGGTTGTCCATAAATGCAGTTCCTACTAGCTTGTCTTCAAGTCCGAAGTGTAGTAATAATTCAGTGGTAGTTTGATTAGTACTTATTACTCTTTCAGGCTTTTTATCAAAGGTAACTTTATTTTCTGTCTTATCAAAATTAAAATTAGTTACTGAAACTGGATAGTTTTTACTAGAAGTAGCCTCAGCCTTATTCTCATCCTCTTTAACTGTAGAGGTAGTAGAGGAACATGCTGTAAATAATAAGCTGACACCTAGAATTAGGGTAATTAAATTTTTCTTTTTCATAAATATAATCTCCTTACATAATTAAAATTAGATATTTAAAATAGAATCCATAGATATACCTTTAAAAATTTTTAAATTTAATATTGCAATTATTTTTAGGTCATATTATTTTTATCTGATGGTTACCAACTGTAACACACCAATCCTATTAAAAGATGAATGATAACAGTCGCTATGCCGCTAAATTAACTCATCTAATCTTCATGTGTTAGAAAGAATGCCATCTGAAGGAAGAGTCGTTCTATAAATTGCAATAACAAATTGAACTAATTTTTATTTATTAATTAAGCCCTTTATATTTATTAAAGGCCTATACGAGAATAGGTATAATTAAAGCCAGGTATATCTACTAGTAACTTATATCTCCTAGAGGAGTCTAGCTTAAGGCTTACAACATCGGAAAACAAAAAAAGCCTCTCCAAAGGACAGACTTATGCACAAATTTAGCATAAAACCAAAACCTCCCTCCGAAGTTAAGTTAAAATAATCTCATAGGCAGGTCTCCTGACTTACACATAAATTAGCATCTTAAAATAGATATTTAGAGTCATAATATATTTTGAATATGATTGTCTAACAAAGTTTAAAAGTAATACAACTAATATTTAAAGTTATATGAAAATCATAAACAGAATATATTTTTACTATATATTATTTTAGATGTTTTATATAAGCAAAGGCTTATATATGCCTTATAAATCTCCTTCCCAATTTTAGATCAGTGGATGTGATTTATAAGTAGTGCTTACAGTAGCGGGGGCTGTGCTGGATTTACACCAGAGCTTCCCTATTAATTTCTCTCGAAAACCTATAAAAGTATTAATATTTAGTTATTATAGTGTAGATTCTATTAGAAAACATTTTCAAAGTCAACATAAAACTACAATAGTTTATATACTTAATAACATTATAACCTAAAAAATAAGTAATTTTACACAATTATTAGTTTTTTTATTAATTTAAGTGGATTTTCAATTGGCTAGATGATAGCAGCTTTATTTGAAATAATATCTATAATTACATTTTTAGTGTTTTTGAAAAAATATAAAGATAAAATAGAGATTTCAAAATATGAAAATATGTAATAAGATAAGACTATAAGTTAGATATATAACCATTTTAAACCTATAAGTATAAAAATTGGGTGATTAATATAAATAATTTATATTAATGAATAGTTGTAATTTTCATACAAAGTATTATAATAGAAGTAGAGAGATAATTATATATTGTTTTGCTGGGGGTGCCATTTGGCTGAGAGGGATGAGAAATCCTAACCCTTTACCTGATCTGGATAATGCCAGCGGAGGGAAGCAGTTGTAATGGAAATACCTAAGAATACATTAGCACTGCTTTATGCAGTGCTTTTTTTATTTAGTAATATTGAGATAAAATTAAAAGTTACTCTAATTTGTTTAGATTATATTTTTATTCAATATAACTTAAATAATTTAAGGGCATCATAATATATAAAAGTCTACAAGTTATAAGGAGGGATTTTATATGTTATTAAGTATTTTTAACTTTAACTTTAAAGCTCCAAAAGCTTTAGAATCTTTAGGAACTGTATTTTCAGATCCTAAAATTTATATAACTTTACTTTGTTTAGTAGGTCTAGTGGCAGCATTACTAGCTTTTAGAAAAATAAAGCTAGATGCAAAAACTATGACTTATGTAGGTATAGCTATAGCACTTGGAACAATACTTAAAATGTTCACTATAATGAAAATGCCAAATGGAGGGTCTGTAACTTTAGGAAGCATGATACCTATAATATTTATAGCTTATATATATGGACCAAGAATAGGGATTTTAGGTGGATTATTATTTGGAATAATAGATTTAATGCTTGGGGCATATGTGGTACATCCTCTTCAATTACTACTTGATTATACATTTGCATTTATGTCCTTAGGGCTTGCGGGATATTTTAGAAATAATGTAACATTGGGAGCTTTTATAGCGATCTTAGGACGTTATATATGTCATGTATTATCAGGAGTAATATTCTTTGCAGAGTATGCAAATGGACAAAATCCGTTGATTTATTCTTTAATATATAACTCAACTTATTTAGTTCCAGAGCTTATAATAACGGTGGTTGTCCTTAACGTATTGCCACTTAAGAGGATTCAGAGTAATCTAGCGAGAAGCTACTAATAAAAAGGGGTTTTAGTTTACAGAAGGCTTTAATATTTATGTTAAACTAAGATCTATCTTTAATGATAAATATAATTAACCCTAATTATATTAAGGCTATGGTGAAAATATATGTTTTTACCATAGCCTTACTTATATAAATTATATAAATTTAATTTTAATATTATAGGAAGAATACTCTGTGGTGCTTAATATTGGACTTATGATATTTATCAAAGAATTTTCACTATTTAATATAGCCTCATCATATATTTCTCCATCCATAAGCCTAGAAGACATTTTTTCTTTTACATGTGTTATTAGAACTTCATACTCCTTAGGAGTTAAAGTTACATCACCAAATCTTAATATGCCTAAAGTTGGTGATTCATATAAGGTTTTACTATCTTCTATATTTATTGATTTAATTTTAGGTTTAGGAACTTCTAAGGTTAAGTTTTTTTCATATTTATCTACTTTAAAGTTTTCATCTGATATATTAGATAAATCTATTGAATAAATGCCTGTACCAAAAAAATGAATAGTTTGTAATTTCGTAAATATTTCCATATCAAAGAGAGTGTTATTTACTGTCACTTCTTCTTTTAATTCTATTTCCATAGGGATAATTTCATGTTTTTGTTTGATTTCTTTAATAAGAGTTTCTTTGGTTATAAACCTATTATAAGAGCTTGAGACATCAGGAAGAACCCATAGTTCTTTTTCTTTTGAAGAAGGCTTTAATATTTTATACATTATCACTGAACCTAAAATAATAAATATAAGGGCGAGAGAAGAAAATATTATTAGCTTTCTTTTAAGTTTTATCATAAATATACCTCCTAAAGAAACTCTAAGAAATTATATTCATAAGATGAGAAAATAATGCCCTGTGATATAATTTTAATAAATATATATACTAAAAGTTATAAAATAAAAAAGAGCACATGACATAAGGGGATTAAGCTTTGTCATGTGCTTTGAGCTTAGGCATCTTTAGAAAATATTTATTAAGTAAGCTTATTTTTCACAATGTTGGATGAATTGCTTACATTAATATGATTGGTATAAGGATAAGCTGATCTTTATACCGTTTAATAAATACTTCCTTTTATGGTGCTTAAAGCTCAACAGTCGCTATAAGGTGGGGGATTTACCCTCAGCTAAATTAAATATAAATAGTTCATAACTGGCTGAGGAGAATATGAATATAGGTAATAAAGTTACCTACAAGTAATAGTGTTAGCAACTTATAAGATATTATTCATAAAGCGGAGTTTAATTCATATGAAGTTTTTTACTCCATCTAAATTGTAGTTTAAATAATCAAGTGGCCTAACAGATATTATTCTAAAGAGTTACCGAGGATAAAATTTGTTAAGCCTATAATAAGTATTATTCGTAAATATTATTTAAGTAGGAATAAAGAGCAGGATATACATTAAGACTTCCCATAAGGCTCATATATTCGTCCATAAGTTTAGGATTTTCATCTCCTTTTCTAATGGCCCTAATCATAAGGTTTTTAGGTGTTTCAAGAGGAGATATATATTCAACTATGGATACATCATATCCTTTAGCCTCAAGCATAAGTCCTCTCATTCCATCTGTAAGAACATCTGCCATTCTAGATTTTAATATTCCATACTTAGTTATTGATTTAAAAGGATCATAATTATATTGGCTTAAAAGTTCTCTGTGACAACAAGGTACAGCTATTATAACATCAGAGTTTAATCTAATTCCTAAGGAGATAGCCATATCAGTTGCTGTATCACAGGCATGAAGGGATATAACTACATGGATTTTACTTGGAGGATTATAATCTTTTATATCTACAGCCATAAATTCCATATTTCTATATCCTAGATTTTTAGCCATCTTAGTAGAAGCTGCTATAACTTCAGGTGAACGATCAAGTCCTATGAATTTACACTTTCTTCTTTTAATATCTGTTAGATAGTAATTTAAAACAAAGGTTAGATAAGACTTACCACAACCACAGTCTAGAATGGTTATTACTTCATTTTTAGGAAGTGAATCTAGAATTCCTTCTAGAAGTTCAACATAGTGATCTATTTGATTATACTTCCTTATTTTATCATTTTTGATTTTTCCATCAGTTGACATTATGCCAAGTTCCTTAAGTAAGGGGTCAGCCTTTCCTACCTTTATGTAATAATCCCTATTTAGTAAGGTTGAAGATTCATTTATATGTACTTCTTTTGAAGAAGACTTGGATAGGTTTTGTATATTTTCTTCTTTTACCTCTGTAGAAGTCATCTTTACATTTTTATTATCTCCAGAAATAAGGATATCTGTACCACGTTCTCTATATAAAATTATTAAAGAATCATATTTTTCAGCTTCATTACATATAAGTGCAAATAATTCATTTATAGATAATAAAGAGGTTTTTCCATTAAAGTTATAGTTAATTTTTCCGTCTTTGAATGTTCCGATTCCTTTAAACTCTTTAAGTCCAGTATTAAAGGTTATGTGTATTTCTTTAAAGATATCTGAGTTTTCATCAAATCTTCCTTGAAGACCAAGGAGGAATAAATTTATTTTATTTATCATTTTTTTATTCATCATTAAGACTCCTCTTCACAAAATTAAGTAAGATAGTAAGATAGTATAAATTTTATTATTAAGATATATAGATAAGTTACATATAACCTTAAACTAAATCTTAATCTACAATATTGCATTATATTTAAAGGTTAAATTTAGATAAGGTACATCTATAGATAAACCGCATGACAATTGAAACTAAATCGTAAGCTATCATTGCTTAAGGCTTATTCAAAGATTGAGTTTGGATGTAGTTTATCTATATATAAGCAAAAGTTCAGTATATATTATAACCCAATAACAATGTAAAGTTAAACTTTTTAAGAGTAAAAATAGCCTTTCATATAATACATTATATGTTTCACATACATAGGATGTAGATACTTATGATGAGATATTAAGTGTTACACAAAATACCATAATAAAATAGCAAATGGATTTTTAAAAGTATTAATATTTTGTGGTATAATGTTTCAGTAATACATGGATAGGAGAATACTTGAAAGGGGAATATTAGCTTAAATGGAGAAGAAACCGCACTTATTTACAACACTATTTATATTTACAATGATGATACTTGCTGCAATAGCGGAAAATACAAGAGGAGTCTTTGTACCAAGTTTTAAGAATGATTTTGGGATAACAGACACTGAAATTGGATTCGTTTTAACTATGTGTACAGTAGGATATTCAATAGCAACCTTTGTAGGAGGATGGATTTGTGACAGGATAGGGCAAAGAATAGTTTTTATATCAGGTATTATAACTATGATAGGCTCTCTTATATTATTATCCTTAAGTAATTCATATTTATTATTTATCATTTCTATGACACTTACAAGTTGTGGTCTTGGATTATCAGCTATAACTATTAACACTTTAATACCCATATTGTTCATATCTATGCAGAGCATAATAATGAATTTAGTACATTTTTGTTATGGACTTGGCTCCACTGTTGGTCAAAGAGCTGCAGGAGTTCTTATGTATAATGGAATAGAGTGGAGAAAAATATATTTAGGTGTTGCAGTACTTTATGTTATTATGCTTATATTATTTAGCTTTATAAAGATACCAAAAATAAACAAGGGACATAATAACGCTAGGATAACATTAAAAGAAGCTTTAAGCAATAAAATTGTACTTTTATACATATGTGTTCTAGGTTTTTACGTATTTGCAGAAGGTGGAACATCAAACTGGTTTGTAAATTACATGGAATCAAGTTTTAATTTCAATAAATCGCAAAGTTCCCTTTACTTATCAATATTTTTTGCGATATTTTCTATAGGAAGATTGTTTGGAGGATTTGTAGTTGAGAAGAGGGGATATTTAAATGTTGTTTTAAAATCTCTTACTATTGCACTTATACTATATACCCTAGGATTTATAATGGGAGAGAATGGGGTTTTAGTTATAGGAGTTTCAGGAATATTCTTCGCAATAGCTTTCCCTACAGTAGTTCTTAGCATAAGTAAGGTTTTTAATAATGGAAGTACTTACATAACAGGTATAATAGTTACCTTTGCTACATTTATAAATATGGCTATGACATTTTTAATGGGAATTGCTAATGATATGTTTGGAACCAGATATGCATTTGCCCTAATTCCATTAAGCTAAGGATAAACTTATAATAAATAAGTAGGCTCATTTGAGCTTACTTATTGTATTATGAAGAATATATAAATATAAAATAATTTATTAAGCTTTATATTATGCTGATTAGGGATAACCTATTTATAGTACAAGTACAAAGAAAAGTTATATACTAATATTATGCAGAATAATATTTAAGCTTTTACTAGTCGTTGTTATTTACGATTTCAAAAGTTTAAACATTTAGTAGAATAATATTCCTAGGAGAGATAAATATGGGAAATGAAAAGATAACTATAGAACTATCTAAGGGTAATTTAGATGAATATATAATTAGAGATAATATTGGAATAACTATAGGGCGATTTTATATTTTAGATATGAATAAAGAAGAGAAAAATTGTTTAGTAAAATTTAAGTTTTATAGGGAAGATAATAAAGACCTTATGACGGATGTATTAAGAGCTTTAGGTAACAAAATTTTTTCTGGAGGAGATATATTTAAACTTAATATAATATCAGAAGAGAATATAAATCTTAGTTCATTTTTAGAGGTAGGATTCATGCTAGAAGGAATTTTTGATAGTAATGTGTACTTAAATGGAATATATAAAAGTCAATATCTTCTAGGAATAACCTCAATAGAGTTTAACAGTGGAAATGTATTATCTTCTCTATCTATTAAAGGAAGAAAAGTTACATTAAATTTATTAACTCCTGAATATACAAAAGAAGTGTTAGAGTATTGTATAAGAAATAAGGATCATCTTAAAGATTTTGAACCTTTAAGAGATGAAAGTTTTTATACCATTGAAGTTCAAAAGAGAATACTTATAGAAAATTTTAAACAATATTTAAATGGAATTAGCATGAACTTTGGTATATTTAAAGAAGGTAAACTAATAGGAAAGATACAGTTATCTAACATAATAAATGGAATATTTAAAAGTGCTTTTATAGGATATTCCTTAGATAAGGATGAACAAGGTCATGGATATATGAGAGATGCTGTAGAAACTATCATTGAGTATGCTTTCTATGACTTGGGACTTCATAGAATAGAGGCATCAACCCTTATAAATAATGTTAGATCTCAAAATGTACTAAAGGCTTGTGGGTTTGTAGATCTTGGAATAAACAAAAACTACCTTTATATAAATGGAGGATGGGAAGACCATATAACATTTTATAAAACAAAAGAAGATTAAAGAGAAAATATATTTATTTCATGGATACCGCCTGTAATACCCCTATCTTATTACAGATGAGGATAACAGTTGCTGTGCCCATAGATTGACTCATCTAACATTCAAATCATGGAAAGAACATTATCTGAAGGAAGATTGGTTCTATATTTAAAATAGAGGTGGATGTATGAAAATTAAATTTTCATACATCCACCTTATTAAAAACTATAAAATTAAACTTATAATTATTAATATTAGTTTTAATAAAGATCTGTAGAGATAGTATAAATTATTCAAGTTTTATGATTTATAAGCTTTGCTTATAGCTTCTTGGTGTTGAGGATCTTTCTTGTTATCCTTATGTCTAGTACTATTTAAAAAATGAACATCTATATGACCATCCATTCCATTACTTTTTATAAAGTCTAGATTATCACCAGTACCATATCCACCAGAACGATTAGATACTGTTTTTAATTCAGGTTGGTTATCTAAGCCTGCATGAGGCATCGCTGACATTGAAGCAGCATATTTTTTATTATTAATAACAAGAAATATAGGACGTCTATCCCATGACCATCCTCCCCAAATCTCTTTAATTTTCTCAGTATCATCTAAAGTTGCAGATTCCACATCTGCATGATTAGTACCAGTAGTTCTTTGTATCATAAAACTCTTACCAGTCTCAGCATCTATAACTTGAGCTTGTGTACCCACTGAAAAAATATTACTTCCTTCATCCCACCAATCCACAAGAGCTACTTCTTTATCTACAACATTAGTATTTTGTGAATATTTAGGGTCAGAATACCCTCCTCTAGACAAAGGTAGATTTTGGGGAGATGTGTTAGAGGGGGTGGAAGATGGATCTTCAGATAAAGTATCTAAAGATTCATGTTCATAAGTAGATATATTTTCATTTGAAGATAAGGCCACTTCTTTTGAACTAAGATCACTAATAATATTATTCTTGTTAAGAATAATAAAAGAAGAACTAAGCATAAGTAAAGATAAACATAAAATAATTATTTTTTTCATAATTAACTCCTCTCTAAAGCCTACGAAGTTAGTTGACGGGTTAGGGTTAGAGAGTCCCCAGCCAATTAAGGCTTCACCCCATAGGTAAAATCCTCCGCTACATTTTGTATTAGGCTTTTTTTATTATAAATAAGATTATAAAGAAATAATTGATAGTAAACTATAGTGAGTTATTGGAGCAAGTACCATTGAAAGTATATGTTACACCCATGTATAGATAAAGTTATATATACTCAAAGAAGAAAATGAGATTTAATACATGGGATAATTTGTAAAAAATTGAGAAGGATGCTATAATTATAATTGACTATAAATTAAATAATTAATCTAAAATATTTATATAAGGATTTACTTTCATATAATTCAAACGATATATATTGTAAGTAATAAACTTTCTAATTAAATAAAATTTATCAAATTATTTTAAGTGGGGTGTAAAATGTTAAACAATTTCTTTTCAAAGCTTTTTAATTCTGAAGAGATCAGAACTGTAGAGGAAGATACTTATACAATAACAGAAGAAGATAAGTTAGATATAGAGGTGGCAGATGTATTTCAGAGAATGCAAATAGGAAACCTATAGAT
>NZ_JBFNEO010000002.1:0-32684 GCF_040797585.1 Clostridium sp. | reverse complement strand
AATTTTATAAAATTTTTTTGTGAAATTCCTTAAATTATTTTAAGATTATAAACTTTATTTATGAAGGGTTGTAGTCATTTTGAAAACAAAAAAAATATCAAATATTTCTTTATCTTTAAAAACTAAAATTATATTAATAACATCACTTATAATAGTATTAGCAAGTTTTGCTATGGGGTATATATTTTATAATAATGTATATAACCATACTGCAACATTATTACAAGGAGAAGCATTAAATATTGCAAAATCATCTGCTATGCTTATTGATGGAGATGAGTTCGAAAAACTTTCAAAGTCTTTAGATAAAAATGATGAGTTTTATACTAATACAAGAAAAAAGCTTCAGGATTTAAATAAGACTATAGGAAACGGCATGCTATATACTATAGTATCAAATGATTCAGATAATTATACATATGTAATTGATGGAAGTAGTGCCAATACAGAGATAGGATTTAAACAACAGAAGTCAGACTTTGCAAATGAGGCAAAGATGGCATTTGATACAGGGAAAGCATATACGAGTAAACCTTATTATGTTGAATCCTTTAATAAATATTACATATCAGCTTTTGTACCTATAGTGAACTCTTCTAATGATGTAGTTGGAATAGTAGAATATGATTATGAAGGTGCAGAGCTTTCAGAAAAGACAAGTGAATTAAATAAACTAATAATTTTAGTTACTATTGTTTTAATATCAATTTCTATAATTATTAACTACATTGCATTAAAGTTCATGTTTAAGCCAATGAGTGCACTAGTAGAATCAATAAATACTATAGCTGAAGGAGATTTAACTGTATCTATTGATACTTCTAGAACGGATGAAATAGGTAAGGTTAATATAGCTTTAAGTAAAACCTGTGATTCATTAAGGGATATGATAGAAAAGATTAAGATATCCTCTAAAAAGGTTACAGAAGCAGCTCAGGGAATTCTAGAAAGTTCTTCAGATTCATCAAGTGCGTCTGAACACTTAACTATATCAACTAATGAAATCTCTTCAATATCAACTGAACAGGCTTTAAAAACACAAAATATAAAAGATGTTTTAGGTAGATTAGATTCTGATATTCAAAATATTTTTACTCAGATAAATCATACCAATAGTATTGCATATAAAACCTTAGAAGATACTAACAGTGGAACTGAGGTAATTAATAATACTAAAGATCAGATCAATAATATTGAAGATAGTATTAATAATGTAAATTCAGTTATTACAGAATTAGCTCAAAGTATTAGTAAAATACAAAATATACTTACAACAATATCAAGTATTGCAGATCAAACTAATCTTCTTGCTTTAAATGCAGCAATTGAGGCAGCAAGAGCAGGTGAAGATGGGAAAGGATTTGCTGTTGTAGCAGACGAAGTTAGAAAACTGGCTGTAGAGTCAAATTCCGCTGCTAGTGAAGTGGTAGACATAATTGGATTTATGAATGAACAAACAAATAATGTTTTAGAAGCTATCTCTATCAGTGTTAATATGACAAAAGAAGGAAGGGAATATACTGATAATGTAAGTGATACTTTTGAAATAATAAAACATTCTAATGCAGATATAGAAAATAAAATAGTTGAGATTAAAAACTCAGCAGGAGAAATAGTTACAAATATCGGAAATATAAATGAGAATATGGACGAGATTGATAAAGTATCTAAAATGGTAGATTCAAATGCTATGAACTTAGCTGCAGTAACCGAAGAGCAAATGGCTTCAGCAGAAGAATTTAAGTCAATGTCTGAATTCCTAAGTAGGGAAGCAGAATTGCTAAATGATAGTGTTTCTAAATTTAAAATTTAAGAGTAGATAAATTAGTCTTTATAAAAGTCTGTGTAACTCTTAATTAGATAGATTCTATGAAAATATCTAATTAAGAGTTACACAGACTTCTTTATGTTGAAAAATTTATCTAATTTATAAAGATAAAAGTTTTAATATCTTATTAAAATAGGGTTGTAGCTAGATAAGCCACAACCCTATTAATAAATATAGTATATTCAAATATATAAAATAGTTAACTTTACTTATATATTATTTTTTTAAGCCATTCACTATAGGAATTTCTACAAAACTTTCACTAGTATTTAATGTAAAGTTTGTACTCTTTAAAGGTCTTATAGTGTTCTCAGCGTCTGTAGATAGTATTATTAACCCTATCTTATGACCTTTTTTAACAGTATAGTCCATTGGCTGCATGTCCAAATTAAACGTATATTCTTGTCCTGGAGTTATAGTATCTACACGATAATTAGCTATACGGTTTTGTGCATCCATCCATCCACGAGAGATAACTTTGTAATCCGTTTTATTACTATCCATAACAAAGTTTACTATATCATCTGAACCTGCATTTCCTCCATATATTATACCATTAGGAACTACTACTTCTCTTTCTATGGTAGGTCTATATTCGGAGCCATAATCTACAAGCATTGCACTTATATTTGCAGTAGGTTGGTCTATAGAAGCCTTTATTGATACATTTATAGTTCCACTTATCCTTGTATCTTCAGTAACAGGCTCACTTACATATGCTAAACGGTCAGGTCTTTTCACTTCAGGTGTTTTAACTATTGTATCAAGCCACTTTTGAAGATCAGGATTCTCTCTATTAAACTGTGATAATGATAAATCATCAGTAAAGGTTTCTTTTAATTCTTTTTCTAATGGATCGAATTTAAATTTACCACTTGTACCATCATTATCAAGATAAAGTTTAGTATTTGATTCTGTTACAGGCCAGCTATCAAAATTTTCCCACTGAAGATTTGTATTATTTTGTATAGTAGCTGTAGGAACCTCTTCCATTACATTATTTTGGATATCATAAAGCCAGTAAGCAAACCATCTACTCATTATATCATTATAATCTATACCAGCTAAGTTATTAATACTTATATGTTCCCCTTGATGTAATATCATTTTACGTGGTACATTATGTTTTTCAAGCTCTTTCCATAGCATATCAAATTGCTTAGTTTTTACGTTCCAGTCATTAAGACCATGAACAATAAATACACTTGCTTTTATTTTGTCAGCATTATTTAAGTAATTACGCTCGTCCCAAAATTTATTATAGTCACCTGTATCACGATCTTGATCGATTCTCATTTGCTCCATAGATTTTTCAAATAAATCTTTTACTTTGGAATAATCTCTAGGATCCATCATTCTGCTCATGCAGTATGTTGCTAGTAGATCTGCATCGTCTCCTTGCCAACCTAAAGCTGGAGCAGTTACACCATTTGATCTGTAATAATCGTACCAGTTACTTATTGCTGCTTCAGGAACTATTGTCTTTAATCCTTCTACTCCTGTTGCTGCAGCAGCTATGGCTAATGTACCTAGATATGAACGGCCAGACATTCCTACATTTCCTGTACACCAGTCTGCAGATACTTCAATGTTATCAGTCTTGTTTGTAAATGCCTTGGTTCTTCCATTTAACCAATCTATTACAGCAACAGTGGATGTTGTTTCTTCAACTGAACCAGTACTTGTCATACCATCAGATCCTAAAGTTCCTATACCACCAGAAAACACTACTGCATATCCTCTAGGTATAAAATAGTTATACCATCCGCCAAATTCAAAAGGTTGAACCTTTCCATTCTCGGCTTTACCAGAAATACTTCTTGGTTCTGGAATTACTTTTTCTTCAGGTACATATTTTACATCTTCATAAGTTGTATTACTTTGTGGACTTACAGTTATGTCTTTATCTACATTATGAGTAATATAAAGATCATCATTTGTTCCAGGACGATAAGGACTTACCTCAAATATAGCTGGAACTTTCATACCTCTTTCAGTTTCAATAGGACGTTTTATCCATACCTCAATTAAATCACGCTTTTCATCAAGATCTGTGTCTTGTGGTGATTCTACATAAACTTTTTCATAAATAGCATCATCATGCTTAAATATAGGTTGAGGTTTTCCGTCAAACACAAGTATTTCCGGTACTTCTTTATCTTTATTAAAATCCATCATAAAACCAGACTCTAATAATATTTCAAAATACTCACGACCACTCTTTGTTTTTGCTTTTAAACAATCATTAAGTGCCTTAGCAAAACTATCATTTGTGAATCTACTTTTTCCTGATGGATTAAGTCCAACAGACTTTGAAAATTCTATTATATTTTTATCTGTAAAATCACTTCCATACTCATATCCTAATAGTTGAAGAATAATACTATAGAACTCTTTTTCATTTACATTTTTATTTGGTTTAAATTTATTGCCATAAGGCTTTATTAAACTTTCTTTAGGATTTGCTTTTATATAAGCAAGAATATTTCTCTCCTCTATAGATTTTACTTCTTTATAATCTAAAAAGTTATCTGTTCCAGTAAATGATTTTGCTTCATCTTCAAGACTCTTTAATCTTAAAAGTACTGTTGCAACTTCAATTCTAGTAGTTTTTTTATTTGCATACTTAGGTGTCAGTCCATTTTCATCCCCTTGAATTAATCCAAGGTTATTCATAGCTGCCATTTCTTCACTAATACCCTTATCTGATGACTTAGAACTCTCTGCTGCATATGCAACTGGAGTTAATGAAAATATAAGTGTCAGAGTTAAGATAATAGATATAATCTTCTTCATAATTCATCCCCCTCTAATAAGTGTCAGGCTTCTTTATTACTAGATTTTTAGCCTTCTAAATTCTGTCTTGTTTTTCCTAGGTACATCCATATAAAATTCTTTATAAATTAATATAAATTTTTTTGATATAGTCACATCCTCTCCTTTGGTAAAATAATGTACCTATTCAAGATTTAATTATAACATAAAAATATATACTAATATGAGATATAGGTCTAAATTTGTAAAATCTTATATAAGAACCATGAAATATAGGAAAAATAAGAGATTATATATGGAATTTCTCATAATTAGATTGTTTTATGAAATAATATTTAAGCTGATTAAAAAAATTAAAAGTAATTTCTAATTATAATGAGTGTGAATTTTAATATAAGATACAATGAAATCATAAAATAAATCCATATATTAAAGAAACAAGACTAGGGGAATTCTATCAAAGATATATTTATAGTGATGAGATATTAAAATTAGAAGAATTAAAAAATAACAGGAACTCGGTTCATTTAAACTGAGTTCCTAACTATTTAAATAGAGTATATTATATATCTATTCTATTTATTATATTAATGGACTTTCAATTAAGGTAGTAAATATAAAATTATGCACATGCTCATCTTGGAAAGTTGTCATACCTGTTGCTATATGAATATGTTTTCCATTTTCAGCAGGTATAGCAGGACCAGTAAGAGTACAAATTTTATGGAAATGATTGAAAAAATCTGTTCTCACTGCAATTTTATGAACATGGGAGTTACCAATAGGAATAGCTTCTCCTGTAATACCAGCAAAACGATGGTTATGTCTCTCATCACATTCTTCCGCCAGTTTCGTACTACCTAAAAATTCATGATTGTGAATTTGAGAGCATTTTTCACTAAATTCTTCTATCATATTGGTTTCTTCTTTATGACATTTTATATTTTCATTATTTATAGATTCCACAAAAATACCTCCTCAGTGAAATGACTATAGTATATAGTATGTTAATAGAAATGAATTGGTATTTAATTCGTGGAAAAAATTGATTATATATCTATATTAAGGTTAAAGCTTAATTCTTAAATTGATTTCTATTTCTAAATAAATTACTAAATATATTTAGAACTAATAATGTGGTAATAATTTAACCTTTTGTATTAATTCAATCTTAAAATAGTCTTAACTTATGATTTTAAATTATAAAGAACAAAAGTTAGATGTCTAGAATCTAATAATTTCGAAGTTCTAATTTAACTAGCAGATGAGTTAATTTAAAAATAAAAATTATTACTATTATTAACAGTTAAGAAAGTTATAGCATAGTATAATATTGAATTATTTTACAAGAGGTGCATTATGCCTAGTAGTGAAAAATTACTTGGTCAATATTCATATTTAGAACCTTACTCATCTACCTGTAAGCATCAGGGTCCATTAGGAGCTATTTATGATGTGCCATGTATAAAGGAAAGAAGAAGAATTGTAGGAGTTTTTGTTAGGTATAACTACCCAGAAGTTCCACCAGAGGAAGTTGAGGCAATTGATAAGTGTGCCGCTGAAGCCGGAAAGGCTGCTTGGCCTACAGTTTCTGGAGCAATTTCTAGTGGTAAAGCTTTAATACCTGGAGCAATTGTTGTAGCCAATGAAATTCTTAGAAGAAATTTCGAGGAATGCTTAAACAAAAGTGATGTATCACCTAAGGTAAAAGAAACAGCAGCTATTGGTATATACAGAAGACGTATAGAATAATATTAAGCGATACAAGTTAAAAGCTTGTATCGCTTAATATTTTGAACATCTTTAAATTTTTATATAAATACCTTAGTCTATGTAAAATATTTCCAGGGAAATGCAGTTAATATGATTTATATAAATCTAATATACACTAAGGTTAAGTATTTTTAAAAATAAAATTTAAAAATAAATAATATAAATTGTAATTAATTTCTAGAAAAATATTTTTTAGATAGTAGGTTTATTATTAGTATAAATATTAGAATAAATTAAGAAGAGATTTTAAGATTCTAGTATTAATAAGAGACTTAAAGAGTAAATAAATTTTAAAATAGACATGTTAAAATAATTTAGAAATTATTTTAACATGTCTATTAACTTTATTACTATCTTAATTTATAAATATAAAGTAATAATTATTATATGAAAATATAAAAGTACTCTCATATAAAATTATAACATATGAAATATTCTGAATTTATTTTTAGGAATTAAAATAAGGGTGCTATATATTTAAATTAACTCAAGAATCCAAGCTATTGAAGAACTATTATACTAATGGACTTTCAATTAAGGTAGCAAATATAAAGTTATGTCTATGGTCATCTTCAAAAGTTGTCATACCTGTAGCTAAATGAACGTGCTTTCCATTACCAACTGGTATAGCTGGTCCAGTTACAACACAAATTCCGTGGAAATGATCAAAGAAGTCTGTTCTTACTCTAATTTTATGAACATGAGATCTTCCTCTTGGAATAGCTTCACCGGTAACACCAGCAAAACGATGGTTATGCCTTTCATCACATTCCTCAGCAAGCTTTGTACTACCTAGAAATTCATGGGTATGAGTTTGTTCTCTATAACATTTTTCTCTACATTTATTTTTCTCTCCATAGTATTTTTCATTATCATCATCTTTATAATCATTAAGATCGTTTCTATAATCATTAGTATCATTTCTATAATCATTAATATCATTTCTATAATTATTTATATCATTCATGTAGTCATTGTATATATAATCCATATGGATATTACCTCCTTAATCATTTGAAGATAATATATACTATGTCATGCTAAGGAAAGGTGTGATTTAAATAAAGTAAAAGAATCTAAACTTAACTAGAAGAATAAATCTAACTAGAATTAAGAATAATTCTCTTATATATGGTGATTCTAAGATTATAGAAGGAGGGATAGAAATGACTAATAAACGAAAGGTTACTAAAAAGCAAATGGCTTCCTTAGGACTTAAAAAAACTGAGAATGGTGACTATGATTATATAAATCCCGAAGAGAGAACAAGCTCAAAATATAAATCTATAAGAAAAGAGTCTAAATAATTAAAAATAATATAATCGCTTATTATCTAAATAGAGTGTAATCAATATAGGATATAAGAGGTCTATTTTTATATCATGATTTTTTTAGTAAATATGTCTTTCAATATAATTTATTATCTTAGAGTTAATATATTGATTAATAGTTAATATAAAAATTATAATTAAAGCATAATCATAATAAGTAGTCTATAGATTTATTTTTATAGGCTACTTTTTTATATAAAATTACCCCTATAACTTTTTAAGCTTATATTTTATAGGGTCTAGAAAATATATAAATAAAAGCTACATATATATAACTATATATGATATAATATTCAGAAAATTATATTCGCATCTTGTAAATATAGTAAATTATCTTATAATAAATTTTTAGTTAATAAGGGGGAGAGATTCATGGAATTAATAAAACCAGAAAGGTTAAAAAGAGGAGATAAAGTTGCTACTATTAGTCTATCCTGGGGTGGAGCAGGAGATGAGGACATAATATGGAGATATAATGTAGGTAAAAGTCGACTCGAAAATTTATTTGGCTTAAAGGTTATTGAAATGCCAAATACTCTAAAAGGATCTAAGTATTTATATGATAATCCGAAAAAGAGAGCTGAAGATTTAATGGAAGCCTTCAAAGATAAATCTATAAAAGCTATCTTTTCTTGTATTGGAGGATATGAAAGTATTAGAATGCTTCCATACATTGATTTTAATATTATAAGAGAGAATCCTAAAATATTTATGGGGTATTCTGATACTACTATAACTCACATGATTTGTTACAAAGCAGGATTATCTACTTTCTATGGACCATCAATTCTTGCAGAATTTGCAGAAAATGTTGAGATGTTTGAATATACTAAGTATTGGACTAATAAAGTACTATTTGATAACTCTATAATTGGAAATATAGAGTCATCTCCAATTTGGACAAGTGAATTCCTTCCTTGGGAAGAGAAGAATAAAAATATACAAAGGAAAACCAAGGAGAATAATGGTGGATATGAACTCTTACAAGGAGAAGGAACAGTTAAAGGAAAACTTATTGGTGGATGTATTGAAGTTCTAGAGATGATTAAAGGTACTAATCTATGGCCATGCCTTGAGGAGTGGAAAAACAGTATATTGTTTTTTGAAACTTCTGAGGAGAAGCCAGAACCTAATCATTTAGAATATTGGTTAAGAAATTACGGTTCTCAAGGAATTCTTCAAAATGTGAATGGTATAATATTTGGTAAACCTTATGACAATTTATATTATGAAGAATATAAAAAGGTTATATTAAAAGTTGTGAGAGAGGAATTGAGTCTCACTAATTTACCAATTATGTGTAATATGAATTTTGGTCATACTTCACCTATAACTATTTTACCTTATGGAGCAATTGCCGAAATCAATTGTGATGATGTATCCTTTAGTATATTAGAATCAGGAGTAAAGTAATTTATATATATTATAAATATTACTGCCAGACTTTACTTATAATATATAGGTAGTTTATACTAAGTATTGTAATTTTAAATTATAAATTTATATAGTTTTAATATGTATTATTTATCACGCAAAAATATATAAATGTTAGGAAAAACTATTTTTAAATAGACTATTAATGATAAGATATGTTATTATATTTTATCCATAGAATGAATCTTCCTTAAGATGATGTTATTTCCACCGTCTTAAGGTTAGATGAGTTAATCTAGGGGCGTAGCAACTGTTATCCACCACATTTCAAGAGGTGGGGGATAACAGTTGGTAACCATCAGATAAAAGGAAGGAATGAAAGCTTTGAAATTTTTAGAGAAAACCTTGAAAGAAAATTTAATATATGAAGGCAAAATAATAACTTTAGTAAAGCAAAAGGTTGAGCTACCTAATGGATTAGAGAGTGAAAGAGAAATAGTAAGACATCCTGGTGGAGTTGCAATACTGGCTTTTAAGGATGAGGAAACTATATTATTAGTAGAGCAGTTTAGAAAGCCTATTGATAATATGCTTATAGAGATACCTGCTGGAAAGCTTGAAAAAGGTGAAGATCCTAAGGAGTGTGGAATAAGAGAGCTTGAAGAAGAAACAGGATATAAGGCTGGGAAGTTTACATACCTTGGTAAGTTTGTTACAGCTCCAGGATTTTGCGACGAATATATATATTTATTTAAAGCAGAAGACCTTTATAATGGTGTTAAGGGTGGAGATGATGACGAATTTATAAATCTTCGTGAGATAAATATAAGTAAGGTAAAAGAAATGATAAAAAGTGGAGAAATAGAGGACAGTAAGACCATTGCTGCATTAATGTACATATAAATAATAAAAAATTCTCATATCCTCCCCGAAATAATCATAGATATAAATATGATTATTACACGGGGAGGATTTTATAATGGACGATAAGAATTTTTTTCTAAGCATTAGGAAATATATAAATTATAACAAGTGGTTTTATCTTGGAGCTCTATTGTTTTTACTTACAGGTATAGTTATTGGAATTTATGTAGTACTTTACATGGGCGATACATATAAGTCTGACATAACAGAATATTTTATATCTTTTACAAAGGATTTTAGTTCTATGAACGTAAATAATAAGCTTATATTATTTGAAAGCATTAAAAATAATGGTTTATTAATAATTGCCATATTTATAATGGGAATTATTATTGTAGGAATTCCTATTATACTAATAATAAATCTTATAAAAGGATTTACTATTGGTTTTAGTGCAGGGCTCATTATGAACTCTATGGGACTAAAAGGAGGACTTTTTGTACTCCTCGGAGTAATACCTCAAAATATTTTTTATATTGGTGCTCTACTCTTTATTTCTGTATTCTCCGCTGATATGGCATTAAATAAACTAAGAAATAAATTTGTGAAAACTTCCTATCCATCAAAGGATAACTATAAGTATATATATATATTAGTAATGAGCTTTTCTATGATATTATTGGGAGCAGTAATAGAATCATATATAACTCCATATATAATAAAATATATAATATAAAATAGAGTGTAAAAGAGAAGGGTTTTCACTAAAAATGTCGAAATTATTAATATAAATAGTTTATAACCTTTTATCACAAAATAGTCTATGTAGGAGATTTATTATGAATGCACTATTAGATAAATATATTAAATATATAGAGGGAAAGAATCTTAGTAAAAATACTATAGATGGATATCGGAGAGATCTACTTAAGTATTTAGATTTTGTAAAGGAAAGAGATGAGGATATAAATATAGCAGATGAGATCACAATAAATGCTTACATACAAAATCGTATAGATAAAAAGTTCTCTAACTCCTCTATTAATAGAAGTATTGTAGCTATTAGAAACTTTTATAAATTTCTATATAGTAAGGGATATATACATGATTCTCCTATAATTTATTATGAGCTTCCAAAGATTAAAGAAAAAATTCCAAAAACTTTAACCATTGAAGAGATTGAAAGACTTTTAGATACTCCAGATATAGGTACCTATAAGGGATTAAGAGATAGAACCATGTTAGAAATTATGTATGCTACTGGTATGAAAGTATCAGAGCTTCTAAACCTTACATTGTTTGATATAAATATAAAAGATCAATATATAAAATGTAAAGGAAATAAAAATAAGGAAAGAATAATCCCTCTTGGAACCGTTGCCATAAGGTATAGTGAATATTATATGGCCATTCGTGGAACAATGTATTGATTAAAATGAAAATTTTTATTCTTTAACTCTAGAGGAGAAAGAATGACAAGACAAGGATTTTGGAAAATAGTTAAGGAATATGCTAAAGAAGCTAAAATAGACAAGGATATGAATTTATATACCCTAAGACACTCATTTGCAGTACATTTATTAGAAAACGGTGCAGATATAAAGTCCTTACAAGAGCTTCTAGGTCATGTAGATTTATCAGCTACTCAAAAGTACTCCTATATAACTAAAAGAAATAAATTAGCTGAAGTCTATAAAAATTCTCATCCTAGAGCATAAAACGAAAGGAGAATAGATATGAGTAAAAAAGCAGTATTAATTGTATTAGATAGTGTTGGAATTGGAGAATTACCTGATGCACATTTATATGGAGATCAGGGTAGTAATACATTCGCCAATACATGGAAGGTCAGTGGAGGCCTTAATATTAAAAACTTAGAATCTTTAGGAATAGGTAATATAGAGGGCTTAGAGCATATTAATATAAAAAATACTAATGGTAAAGGATCCTTTGGACGTGCTATGGAAGCTTCTAAAGGAAAAGACACTGTTACTGGCCATTGGGAAATAGGTGGCGTTATACTAGATACCCCTCTTAATACTTATCCTGATGGATTTCCAAAGGAAATAATGGATGAGTTTGAAAATAAAATTGGTAGAAAAACTCTAGGTAATGTAGTAGCATCTGGTACAGAGATAATAAAAGACCTAGGAGATGAGCATGTTAAAACAGGATATCCTATAGTGTATACTTCAGCAGATAGTGTTTTCCAAATAGCGGCCCATGAGGAGGTAATACCTTTAGATGAGCTTTATAAAATGTGTGAAATTGCTAGAAAAATGCTTGTTGGTGAAAAAACTGTAGGAAGAGTTATTGCAAGACCATTTACAGGTGAACCTTCAAATTATACAAGAACTTCTAATAGACATGATTATGCTTTAGATCCTTTTAGTAAAACCATGTTAGAATACTTAAAGGAAAATGATCTTAATGTAATGGCTGTTGGAAAAATTGAAGATATATTTAATAAAAAAGGTGTTACCCATGCTAAGCATACTAAAAATAATATGGATGGAGTAGAGAAAACTTTAGAATTCATGAGAGAGGATAGAGATGGATTAATATTCACTAATCTTGTAGACTTTGATAGTCTTTATGGTCATAGAAATAATCCTGAGGGTTATGGAAAAGCCATAGAAGAATTCGATGAAAGACTTCCAGAGATTATAGAAGCTCTAGGGGATGAAGATATTCTTATAATAACAGCAGATCATGGATGTGATCCAACTACAGAAAGCACAGATCATTCAAGGGAGTACATTCCACTAATAGTTTATGGAAAAGGAATTAAAGAGAATATAAATATAGGAACAAGAAAATCTTTCTGTGATATAGGAAAGAGTGTATTAGAATTCTTTAATGTAAGTAATGATCTAAATGGAGAAAGTTTTTATAATAAGGTTAGACAATAATATTTTAACATACTTGAAGGAGGACTTTAAATGGATATTAAGAAGTTAAAGGAAAGTGTAAGTTTTATAAAGGAAAGAATAAAAGAGGAGCCTGCTATTGGACTTATATTAGGTTCAGGTCTTGGAGATATGGCAGATGACGTTAGTGAAAAGGTAATAATAAAGTATTCAGAAGTACCTAATCTTCCAGAGTCAACGGTGCAAGGTCATGCAGGACAATTTGTATTTGGAAAATATAATAATAAGCCAGTAGTAATGATGCAAGGAAGATTCCACTACTATGAAGGAAATAAAATGGAGGACGTAATTCTTCCTGTTTATATAATGAAGGAGCTTGGAGTTAAAACCATAATAGTTACTAATGCTGCTGGTGGAGTTAATACTGAGTATATTCCAGGAGATTTAATGATTATAAATGATCACATAAATTACTCTGGAGTTAATCCACTAATAGGAAGAAATTATGAGGAGATAGGTCCAAGATTCCCTGACATGTCTGCTCCTTATAATAAAGATCTTATAAAGTTAGCTGAAGCTAAAGCAAAAGAGTTAGGTATAGGTGTTAAAAAAGGAGTTTACTTTATGGCTTCTGGTCCATCTTATGAAACACCAGCGGAAGTTAGAATGATAAGAATTTTAGGTGGAGATGCAGTTGGAATGTCTACAGTTCCAGAGGTAGTTGCTGCTAATCATTGTGGTATTAAAGTTCTTGGAATTTCATGTATAACTAATATGGCATCTGGAATTCTTGATCAACCACTAAACCATGAGGAAGTAATTGAAACTTCAAGTAAAGTAAAGAAGGAATTTATAAGCTTAGTTGGGGAAATAATAAAGGACATAAAATAAGTTTAGGATGGTGACTACTCAATGAGAATGTATGACTTAATCTTAAAGAAGAGAAATGGTTCGGAATTATCTAAAGAAGAAATAAATTATTTTGTTGAAGGATATACAAAAGGAGAAATACCTGATTATCAAGTATCAGCATTATTAATGTCTATATTCTTTAAAGGAATGAATAGTAAGGAAACGGCTGATCTTACTATGTCTGTGGTTAATTCAGGAGATATATTAGATCTTTCAGATATAAATGGAGTAAAGGTTGACAAACATAGTACAGGAGGAGTTGGAGATACTACAACTTTAGTTCTTGGACCAATGGTTGCAGCTCTTGAGATACCTGTTGCAAAAATGTCAGGTAGAGGACTTGGTCATACTGGTGGAACTATTGATAAATTAGAATCATTTCCAGGATTTTCAGTAGAAATTGAAAAAGAAGATTTTATTAAAAATGTTAACACTATAAAGCTTGCAGTAGCTGCTCAAACTGGTGATTTAGCACCTGCAGATAAGAAGCTTTATGCATTAAGGGATGTTACTGCCACTGTAGACAATATATCTTTAATTGCAGCTAGTGTAATGAGTAAAAAGATAGCTGCTGGAGCAGATTCTATAGTTCTTGACGTAAAGGTTGGAGATGGAGCCTTTATGAAAACTAAAGAGGCTGCCTTTGAACTTGCTAAAGAGATGGTTGATATAGGTAGAAATGTTGGAAGAAACACTATTGCTGTAATATCTGATATGGATCAGCCTTTAGGTCTTGCTGTTGGAAATGCTTTAGAGGTTAAAGAAGCTATCGAAACTCTTCAAGGCAAAGGTCCTAAGGATCTTGAAGAACTTTGCTTAACTTTAGGAAGCCAAATGGTAGTTTTAGCAGGAAAAGCAAAGAATGAAAAAGAAGCTAGGGATATGTTATATAATACTATAAAAACAGGAAAAGCATTAGAAAAGTTTAAGGCGTTTATAAAAGCTCAAGGTGGAGATGACACATTTATAGATGATACTAATAAATTCCCTAAAGCTAAGTATATAGTTCCAGTAACAGTAGAAGAAGAGGGAGTTGTAGAGAAAATACACTCTGAGGATATAGGACTGATTGCTATGGAACTTGGTGCTGGAAGAGCAACTAAGGAAAGTGTTATAGACTTAGCAGTGGGGATAATGCTAAATAAAAAAAGAGGAGATAAAATTTCTAAGGGTGATGTTATAGCTTATATACATAGCAATGATGAAGATAATATAAATAAAGCTAAAGAAAACATAATAAAGAGCTATGTTATAAACAAAGATTACAAAGATAGTATTCCTCTTATATATGGTATAGTAGATAAATAAAATAAAAGAAGAGAGCTATGAATTTAAAAAATTCATAGCTCTCTTAAATTTTTAGTGATAATTTCGTCAAAAATGGAAAAGATATATTTGAAAGGAGGAGGAACATGAGAAAAAATGTAATGAAATTTATAAATATTTTTATATTATCTGCAATAATGGTAACTAATATTTCCTTAAAAGAGGTTAGAGCTGACGAGGTTAAAGGCCTGGACGTAGAGGCTAAATCAGCTATTTTAATGGAGGCGTCTAGTGGTAACATATTATATGAAAAAAATCCTCATGAAAAGTTTGCACCAGCTTCTGTAACTAAAATCATGACTATGCTATTAACTATGGAAGCTGTTGATTCAGGAAAAATAAAATTAGATGATAAGGTTACCTGTAGTGAAAATGCTAAAAAAATGGGCGGAAGTACTATGCTTCTAGATAATGGAGAAATAAGAACCGTAGAAGAATTATTAAAAGGGGTAGGTATAGCCTCTGGAAATGATGCGGCAGTTGCTCTAGCAGAGTATTTAGGCGGAAGTGAGGATGGCTTTGTAGATATGATGAATCAGCGCTGTGAGGCTCTAGGAATGAAGAATACTACCTTCAAAAACTGCACGGGTCTTCCTGCTGATGGTCATATGAGTACAGCTTATGACATATCTATAATGTCGAGAGAGCTTTTAAAACATGAGACTATATTAAAATATACTGGTACATATATGGAGACTATATCAGAAGGTAGAAAAAGTCCAATAGAACTTGTAAATCATAATAAGCTAGTAAGGTTTTTTAAAGGCTGCGATGGATTAAAAACTGGATTCACTTCAGAAGCTAAATATTGCATATCTGCAACTGCTACAAGAGATGGAGTGAGAATGTTAAGTGTAATTATGGGAGCTCCTACTTATAAGATAAGAAACAGAGATGCGAGCATGCTTTTAAATCATGGTTTTTCAAAATTCTATAGTAAAAAGCTTGCAGCTAAAGATGAAGAGATTGAAAAAGTAGTTTTAGATAAGAGTGGAGAAAAATTCTTCTTAGCTAAAGCTAAAACAGATGTAGGTATAACTCTAGAAAAGGGAAAAGAAGAAAAAGTAGAAAAACAAATAGAGTTAGATACTTCAAGGAAAAGTTTTAAAGCCGGAGAGGTTATAGGTATATGTAGATTCTATGTAGGAGATAAAGAAGTAGGAAAAGTTGAAATTTATTGTGATAGAGATGTTAAAAAAGGTGGCTTTATAGATAACTTTAAATATAACATAAAGAACCTTTTCAAAGGATCAGTTTAAATAATAAGAAGGACACAAATCTTTGTGTCCTTCTTATTATTTATTTCTACAATATTGATAATTGTGATTTATATTGGTATTATATTTATGTATTTAAATTATATTATGAGGAAATAACTTGCAACTCCTTAATATAAAAATAGCTAATTTTGAAGGTCCTTTTGATCTTCTTCTACATCTTATCAAGAAAAATGAGATGGATATATATCATATTAAGATATATGACATAACTAATCAATATTTAGATTACATAAATGAAATGAAAGAATTAGACTTAAATATAACCTCAGAATTTATAGTTATGGCAGCAACTCTTTTAGAAATTAAATCAAAAATGCTATTACCTAAGGATAAGTCTACCTCCGAAGATGAAGAAGATGAGGATCCAAGAAAAGTTCTTATGGAAAAGCTCATAGAATATAAGAAATTTAAAAAAGCTGCTGAGTATTTAGGGATAAAAAAAGGGGATGCAGGCTTTGTATTCTCTAAAAAACCTGAAATAATTGAGGATAAAAGAACATTCTCTAATGAAGAGCTTTTTAAAAATATATCAATGCTTGATTTATATATTTTATATAATGAATTAATAAATAGATATAATAATAAAAAAAATACAACCAATGTAATATCTAAAGAGATTCCAATTGATAAATATAAGGTTGAGGATAAAATTAAATTTCTGAAAGAAAGACTAAGTAAAATAGGAGCTACCAGATTTTCAGATCTTATGATGGATTGTGAGTGTAAGATAGAAGTAGTAGTTACATTCCTAGCTATACTTGAACTTATAAAAGAAAAAACTATAAAGGTAGTTCAAGAAAATAATTTTGATAAAATATATATTGAAAGGATATTAGAACTTAATGGAGATTAAAGCTACTCAGTATGAGTTTGAAGAGGTTTCAAAAAAGAATATCTACATGTCTGCTTTAGAATCTTTACTTTTTGTAAGTGGAGAACCTTTGAAGTTAAAAGATATGGCTAATATGATAGAATGCAGTATTTCATATACTAAGGAAATTATTCATGAATTGAATAAAGAATATAATAAAGAAGTACGAGGAATAAAACTTGTCCAGATAAATGACTCTTATCAGTTAGTAACTAAGCCTGAAAATAGTGATTTCATACAAAAAATATTAAAGACTAATGTGAGACAATCCCTATCTCAAGCTGCCCTAGAAACTTTAGCCATAATAGCATATAAGCAACCTATAACAAGGGTAGATATAGATGAAATAAGAGGAGTTAAAAGTGAAAGTGCAGTACAAAAGCTTTTAGAAAGAAATATAATAAAAGAAATAGGTAGATTAGATGTCATAGGAAGACCTATATTATATGGAACCACAGAGGAGTTTTTAAAACAATTTGATATGGAAACATTAAAAGAACTTCCGAGTTTAGATGCTTTAGTAGAAGAAGAATCTACAATGGAAATATCTCTTTTAGAAAAAGATAAAGAAGAACAGTAAGTTACTGTTCTTCACAAAAACCCTTCTTCTTTTTATTTAGAGATGAAAACATATCAATAATCTGAGGAATAGTATCTACAATTTTGTCATATGTATTATCTTGATCTACAGATAAAACTCTTATATTATCATCTGTTATAACAAGAAAACCAACAGGTTTTACACATACTCCAGCACCTGAGCCTCCTCCAAAAGGTGGATTAGTTATGTTATTACTACACTGAGTTAAAAATTCACTTCCACCAGAAGCAAATCCAAAAGAAACCTTTGAAATAGGTATTATAGTTGTTCCTTCCTTTGTTAGTACTGCTTCTCCAATAACAGTATTAACATCTATCATATCTCTAAGATTTTCCATAGTAGATCTCATCAAACTTTCTAATGGATGATTATCCATATCTATACCTCCTTAAATTTTCTAGAATGTTGTTTTCTAAAGTTAATCTTAAGAAAAGCAATTCCTATAATGAAGAATACATATATAATTTTTCCAATAGTTACATGAATTATACTTTTAATTTCTAAATCTATAATATTTTCTTCAAAGCGAGGTTCTATATTAAAGTCATAATGACGAATATTAAAAAACTTAGATAAGATTTTATAGATTATAGGGTTTATATTATATAAACTTCCATAGGATAGGGCAAGAGCGCATGGATCTTTAAGTCCTAATATTAAATTAAAATTAAAGGACAATTTAATATTTAAACCTATGGAATAAATTTTTTGTAATATTTCTTTTATTTGTGGCAAAGATATATTTGAAGGTTTATTTTGTTTTTTCTTCGAATTCTTACATTGGTCTTTTGGAAACTGTAGAATATTAAACTTATATAGAGTTATATAGAACTTACCTTGTTTCAAATAAACCATTATTTTTATAGGAAAAGGAATAAATAAAATTATAAGAATAATGCATAAAATTAAAAATATCATAGATATACCTCCCTCTATAGTATTGACTCCAAAAACTCAAATATACTTTAAAGGAGGAGTTAAAATGAAAAAATTTATATACATATTTACTTCTTTATGTTTATTTATAAATATTCTTTCAACACCTACATTAGCTGCAGAAGTTACTAAAAAAAATGTAAAGTTCAATGTAAATGCTAGGAGGGCTATAGCTATAGATAGTAAGACAAGAAGAGTTCTCTATGAAAAAAGCAGTGATGAAATAGTGCCTATGGCAAGTACAACAAAAATTATTACTGCACTAGTAGCAATAAAATATGGTAACTTAGAGGAGAAATTTACAGTAAGCTCTAATGCAACTGCTATAAGAGGATCAAAAGTTGGATACAAAAAAGATGATGAAGTATCACTAAAGGAACTCTTAATAGGACTTATGTTTAAGTCTGGAAATGATGCTGCTATAGTTATTGCAGAGGGAATAAGTGGATCTATAGAAGAGTTCTGTAAACTTATGAATGAGTATGCTCTAGAAATAGGTCTTATGGATTCAAATTTCGAATCTCCCCATGGATTAGATAGTGGAAGACATTATTCAACGGCTTATGATTTAGCTATAGCTACTGCAAAAGCTAAGGAAAATGAATTTTTTAATGAAATGGTAGGAAGAAAAGAATACTCCGCTAAGGAACAAAATTTTACAAGAGATTATTCCAATATAAATAAAATTCTATGGCAGATTAAAGGAGCAAATGGAGTTAAGACAGGGTATACTGGAGGAGCAGGAAAGTGTTTAGTTACTTCTGTAAATAACGGCAAAAATGATGTAATAATCGTTGTGCTAGACTGTCCTGGAAGATGGAAAGAAACAGAAAAGATTTTTAACTATGTAAAAGAGAATTATTATTATGAAAATATAAAAGATTTAAATTCCATGGATGAAGAGAGTGATATGTCAATATTTAATGAGGATATCTACGTACCAATAAAAAATGGAAGTAAGGGTATATTTAAATTAGATGTAAATAATAATACTGTAAATGATACAAAAACCTTAGGAGAAATAAAGGTTTTTGAAGATGATGTACTCATATATAAGCATAGCATATATAAAAAAGATTAATAATGGGGCTGTTGCACAAAGAATAAAAACTACAATATATTGTATTAGATTTTTAAATTCTAAGACAACATATTGTGGTTAGATTTTTTAACGCGACAGACCCATTATTTTTTATAAATTATTATATTTAATAAATTGCTATAAACTTAAATACTTATTAAGAGTATACATAAAGAATATTAATATCTTTAAAGTAAGATGTATATCATTCTTAAAATAAATAGGATGGAATATATTTAAAAACTATATAAATAATTAAGATTAAAAATATCTTTGTAATTATAGAGGTTTTTTTGTATTTATTTAGAAATAGGTATATATAATAACTTTATAATGTAGGAGGGGTAATCATGTACTTTAACAAAATAGGAAAAGATAATACAGAGAAGACTTTAGAATTAACTCTTGAAGTTGCAAGGGAGAGGGGAATAAAGCATATAGTTATTGCTTCCACTTCAGGAGAAACAGCATTAAAATTAAAAGAAGAAAAGGATCTTAATATTATATGCGTGTCTCATGTTAATGGATTTAAGAATAAGGGTGTAAATAGTATGGATAGCTCTGTAAAGAATGAACTTGAGGAAAGTGGAATAAAAGTTTTAACAACTACCCACGTATTAAGTGGAGCAGAAAGAGGATTAAGCAATAAATTTGGAGGAGTATCTCCAGTGGAGGTTATTGCTCACACCTTGAGAATGTTTGGACAAGGAGTTAAAGTTTGTGTTGAAATTGCAATTATGGCCTTAGATAGTGATCTTATTCCTTATAATGAGAAGATAATTGCAATAGGAGGAAGTGGTAAAGGAGCTGATGCGGCTATAATTATGCGTCCTAGCCATGCTGCATCTATCCTAGAAACTAAAATAGATGAAATTATATGTAAACCAATAGAAGATAGATGGTAGTTAAAACTTATAAACTTATTAAGAAAGCCCCTAAGGAGTCCTTAGGGGTTAATATTCTACCATATGCCAAGTAATAATAATAATAGTAGTGGACTAGTAATTCCAGAGCCAAATCCAAATCCGCCTCCACAATTTCCGAATCCACCGCCACATCCACCACATCCAAAATTACAATTGTTTTGAACTGGGAACGGGGCATTCCATCCTGTATTATAAGGAACTGGATTATAAGGAATTGGGTTAACAACGCATACGTTATTACAACATCTTCTATGCTTTCCCATAAAATTCCCTCCTTTTTATCTTATGTGTAACTATATAATTCAGTATATTACAATAGCTATATTTTGGTGAGAAACACTTATGTTAATATTATAAATATATTTTATCAAATCCCATCAAAACATGTAATAATATACATATTTTGATAGATTTAATGTAATACTATTATTTGTGAAGAAATAATTACTAGGAGGCTTTTTTATGTTTACAATCATGGCTATAAAGATTACCCCAAGAAATACAATTGCGCCAAAGGCACAAGAAATTTTAACTAAGTATGGATGTATAATTCAAACAAGAATAGGACTACATAAGGCTTCTGAGGATGTTTGTTCAAAATCTGGACTTATACTATTAAATCTTTTAAAAGATAGAGAAGAAGATATAAATGAGTTACATGATGAGTTAAATTCCCTAGAGGGAGTAACAGCTAAAATATAAGTAGGATATCTTTAGTATCATATTAATTTTCTTGTTTCTAATAATAACTTCAAAAAATTCTTTTAAGGTTATATGTTTTAAGTATTAAAATACATATTAAACATGTTAAAAGTGAGTAGTGAATAAATAAAACTTTTCACTACTCACTTTATTTATAATTTTATATGTACTTTATTGCTTAACCTATAAGTATTTTTGTTTAAAACATTGTTTTGCAATTTCAATAAGCTCCTTAGCGTATTTAGATAAATATTCTTTATCTAAGTATGCAGCAATTACCTCCATAATTGTAGTAGGATTTCCTATAGAAAAAAATACAGGGTTTTTAGGAAAAGATATATATTTTATGTGACTTTCAGAGATAAAGGTTAATCCATAACCTAAACTAGCAAGTCTTACAGAAGCTTCTAAATTTTTAGTTTCTAATACAATTGGAGGTTTTATATTTGCCTCTTCAAAAATATGTCTTTCCACTTCTCCAGTATGCTGATTTGGAAACTGAATGATAAAAGGTTCATTTCTGCAAAGCTTTATATCCATCCAAGGATAAGGTAGCCCATTAATTTTAATGCCTTTCTTTGATAAAGGATGATCTCTATGCATAACAAGAAGCATTTCTTCTTTATGAATAGTTTCATAATTCAATGATATCTTTCGAAGAGGTTTATTAAATATAACCAACTCACTTAATTCATCCTTAATATTTTTTTCAATTTCTAAAGAGGAACCTTCATTTAGAATTATTTCTACATTTGGAAATTTATTATGAAATAAAGGTAAAATTATAGGAATTAAATAACTTCCCCTAAGTATTGGTATAGATAACTTAAGCCTACCTCTATCTGAGTTAATAGACTCACTTAATTTATTCAAAAGTTCATCCCTTTGTCTAAGGATTTTAAGACCATTGTCTATAAAAATCTCTCCTTCATATGTTAGACCTATTTTATTACCATCTCTTTTAAATAATTCCATCCCTAATTTTTTTTCCATATTCTTTATATAAGTACTGAGAGTTGGTTGAGTTATGTAAAGTGAATCAGCAGCTTTTGTTATATGACGATACTTTGCAATTGCAAAAACATACTCTATATCTTTAAATTCCAAGAAAACCACACCCCTAAACTATCTAATCTTAAAATATAAATTAATTATAACATGAGATACTTATCACTTTATAATAAGACAAAAATTATAGTTATAAGCTATAAAAAATATAAAAATAATAAATTGGATAAATTTACAGAAAAATCTTATAATTAGCTTGTACATTCCCAAGTAAACGTTAACTTTTTAGGGTCCTATAAAAGTAACCTGCCTTACTTAGAGGATAAAATTTTATAATGTTTAATTAAATATAGAATCTTAGGAGGATATAAAATGGGAACACTTATAGGAGCCATACTTATTATTGTATTCGTTTTAGCAATATATAAAAAACTACTTAGTCCTTATGTAGCATTAATTGTAGTGCCAGTAATTTTTGGGGTTGTTTATTGTTTAATTACTAATCAATCTCCTCTAGAAGTCTTCGATTGGATCTATGAAGGAGTATTTTATAAAGTTGGGGAAGATGGAAAAGTAGCCGCTGGAACAGTGAGATCAGCATTAATGGTTTTATTTGCATGTAGTTACTTTACTTTAATGATGCAAGTTGGATTATTCGATCCATTAGTTATAGCTATCATAAAATTAGTTAAAGGTGATCCACTTAAAATTATAGTGGCTTCAACATTAACTGCTGCAATGGTTTCCCTTGACGGAGATGGAACTTCTACAGTCTTAATTACTACTGCAGCATTTATGCCACTTTACAGACAATTTAAAATTAAAGGGATTTATCTTGCAATTCTTATTGCTCTTCCAACCTCAGTTTTTAATATGACTCCATGGGGCGGACCACTAGCTAGAGTATTATCTGCCCTTAATTTAGATGTAACTGAGCTTTTTCCACGTTTACTTCCAGGAATGGCAGTAGTAAGAGGGTTAGTTTTAACCCTTTTGTAAATTAAGAACTTATTCAATTAGGAGGTCACAATATGATAAAATTATATGACTCTGGAGTTTATTTAATAAATAGAAAAGAAATCATAGCAGAAGGAGAAAGTGTTAAATTAATAAATATAAGCAAAGAGGAAGCTAAAAAGAATACAATATCATATTCAATATTGGAAAAACATAATACATCTGGGAGTATGGAAAAATTAAAATTAAAATTTGACTCCATGACATCCCATGATATAACCTATGTAGGAATTATTCAAACAGCAAAAGCCAGTGGATTAGATAAGTTTCCCATACCTTATATATTAACTAATTGCCATAATTCTTTAGCGGCAGTTGGAGGAACACTTAATGAAGATGATCATAGATTTGGGTTATCGGCAGTAAAAAAATATGGGGGTATTTTTGTACCTCCTCATTTAGCAGTAATCCACACTTTTATGAGAGAGATGATGGCAGGCTCTGGACGAATGATTCTTGGGTCTGACTCTCACACAAGATATGGTGCCTTTGGTACAATTGCCATTGGAGAAGGTGGGGGTGAGCTTGTAAAGCAGCTTTTATCTAAGACCTATGATATTGATTATCCAGAAGTAATAGGTGTATACCTTACGGGAAAGCCACCTCATGGTGTAGGACCTCAGGATATAGCTCTTTCAATAATACGTTCCGTATTTAAAAATGGATATGTGAAAAATAAAATAATGGAGTTTATAGGCGATGGTATTGCAAACTTATCTATGGATTTTAGAAATGGAATAGATGTAATGACCACTGAAACAACATGCTTAAGTTCTATCTGGCAGACTGATGAAACAGTTAAAGAGTATCTTAAACTACATGGAAGAGAAGAAGCGTACAATGAGTTAACTCCAAATGAAGTTACATATTATGATGGTATGATTTATATTGATTTAAGTACTATCAAACCTATGATTGCTCTTCCTTTTCACCCAAGCAATGCTTTTGAAATAGATGAATTAAATGAGAATCTTGAAGAAATACTAAGAATGACAGAAATAGAGGGACAAAAACTGTTTAAAAACTCAAAGGTTACATTTAAGCTCACTGATAAAATAATAAATGGTAAATTTAGAGTGGATCAAGGTGTTATAGCTGGTTGCGCAGGTGGAATGTATGAAAACATTGTTACAAGTGCTAATATTTTAGAAAATAAGAACCTTGGAAGTGATGAATTTAGTCTTTCAGTATATCCATCTTCTCAACCCGTTTTAATTGACTTAACACAGAAAGGATATATAACAAAACTAATGACATCAGGAGCTACAATGCGTACTGCTTTCTGTGGACCTTGTTTTGGGGCTGGCGATGTACCATTCAACGGTGGAATAAGCATTAGACATACAACAAGAAACTTTCCAAATAGAGAAGGATCTAAACCTGGAAATGGTCAAATTTCCTCAGTAGCACTTATGGATGCAAGATCAATTGCAGCGACTGCAGCTAATGGAGGATATTTAACATCGGCATCTTCAATTGATTATAATAAAGAAGTTCCTGTATATAACTTTGATAAAACCGTATACAATAATAGAGTTTACTTTGGATTCAATAAACAAGAGCCAAGTAGTGAATTAAAATATGGACCCAATATTATAGATTGGCCTGAAATACCAAAACTTGAGGAAAATCTAATACTAAAAGTAGCTAGTTTTATAACAGACCCAGTAACTACTACAGATGAACTTATTCCTTCAGGTGAGACTTCTACTTATCGCTCTAATCCGCTTGGCCTTGCAGAATTTACTTTATCAAGAAAGGATCCAAATTATGTTGGAGTTTCTAAGAAAATTCTTTCATTAGAAAAAGAAAGGCTTCAAGGGGTTCATCCTGAAAAAAACAATAAAGAATTCAAGGATATTTTAAATAAAATTAGAATTATTAGTGGCTTTGAAAATTTTGATAGTCTTAGTGCAAGTATTGGAAGCGTAATTTATGCAAAAAAACCTGGAGATGGAAGCGCTAGGGAGCAGGCTGCAAGTTGCCAAAGGGTTCTAGGCGGAAATGCTAATATTGCAGAAGAATACGCAACAAAGAGATATAGGAGTAATTTGATTAACTGGGGTATGATTCCATTTATTCTTCAAGGACAACCTCCTTTCCAGAATGAAGATTATATCTTTATCCCTAATATAAAAGATGCAATGTTAAGGGGAAATGATAAGATTACTGCATTTGTTATTTCAGATTGTATAAAAGAATTTCAACTTAAAATTGATGACATGACGAAAGATGAAAGAGAAATTGTCACTAAAGGTTGCCTAATTAATTTTAATAAAAATAAGTAAACTTATATTATCTAGAGAAATTAACTGGCTGAATTAAAGTCACATTTATTATTGTGATTTTTATTCGCCAGTTTTTAATATTCAAAACTAAATACTTTTTGTATATTGTATTTTAATAATTTTTTATTTCAGAAAACTTCAATATATTATTCTTATAAGTGAAGAAAAGTATATTAATATATTAAACATAGCATATTAAAGGCTAAGAACTCATTCTTAGCCTTATCACTTATATTAATTTCTGATCAAATATATTATCTAAATTTAATTTTTTAATTCTATTATGAACTTCATGTTTATCAGTAGTGTATAATTCCAAGGATTTCATTCTCTTAAAGTATTCTGCTCCTGCAAAAGTATATCTATTCTTTCTTCCCTCAGAGGTAGATATTTTATAGTTTGCATATGATATAATGTCACCTATAGCTGTACTTCTAGGTAGAATTAACATAGGCATACCTAGAGCGTATCTTACAGCGTTATATCCTGCTAGAGTTCCTGTAGCTATAGCTTCAGTATGACCTACAAATAGTCCAGACTTCTCACCACCAACAAATAAGTTATCTATCCCTATGACCTTCATATCATCAGTTCTAGGGGATACTGCTAGATATCTTATAGAGTTGCCTATTCCTCCAGAGTAAGGATCTACATATTTAGCCTTTTCAAGCCCCTTAATCTTTCTAAGCTTTTCTATAGGGTAATACGTGGTCATAAGCTTTGCGTGGCCAGTATCTAACAGAACTATATTTTCTGCAAATTCTTTTAATGCATATTGTTGACATACCTTAGATTTTAATTTATCTAAATTTATATCTTCTGGTGGAATACTTAATACTACTACACCTTTTTCATTTAGTTCATTAACTATTTCCTCAGATAAGGTTTCTTTGGCTAATTTACAAGAACCACTAAAAGCACCTAATTCATCTCCATCTCTTTCTCCCTGAAAATCTTCAATACCAGCTCTTGCGCTTAAGCTTACCCTAGGTCCGAAGGTTGGGCATCTTAAAATACACATAGAACATCCATTGCCATATTTAAGACAGTTTCCCATAGGACCTGTAGATCCTGTAGTTTCAACAAAAGCATCTGCTTCAATAAACTCTCCAGTGCTTAAATAAACTCCTTTTATTTTACTACCTTCTTTTTCTATATCTGATATCCTAGATATAAATCTTATATTTATTCCAAGAGATTCTAAATAGCTTCTAACCTCTGGTTCTATAACATTTACATCATATAACCATGCATGTTTATGACCTGGAAACTCTATATTTTTATGACGGGATAGGGAATCAGTAATATTTATTAAATCTCCTGCTCCAAGGGATATAAGCTCTTCAGCAGCAGTAAATCGTCCATTGTTTCTCATTATTCCACCAACGTTTCCGAGACCTAAAACCAAGTCGGTTTTTTCAAATAGGGTAACATCTGCTCCAGCTTTTTTAGCGGATATAGCTGCTGCGCATCCAGACCACCCGCCACCTATGACAACTATCTTCATATAAATCTTCTCCCTTCAAATACGTTTTGAGGTTCACTTTGATATTTACATAATCTTTTAACTCTTCTACCAGAATACCTAGTTGTACAAGCCCCACATACACCTTCACCGCAACACATTTTCGTATTGTTAGAAGAGGACATTTTATATTCATCACCTAAAAGTTTAATTAGTTTAAGAACTATAATATCTGCTCCATCGCAATGTATTAAGTTAACCTTATTTTCATTTAAAAAGTTCTTTAGAGTAGAGATAAAGTCTTCGGATAGTTCTCCTTTCTCTAGTAGGGTACAAGGAATAACCTGACAGTTATATTGTTTTAAATAATCTTCTACAAAAATTGAATCATAAGGAGACTTGTCCATAAATATTGTAACTTTATTACCATTTCCATAGAGCTTTTTTATAACTGGGATCATAGGGGCCATACCAATACCTTTAGCTACTATTACACTTAAGCCTTCTCTAGCCGAATATATGTTTTTAAGTCCAAAAACACCATTCCAGAAAGGTCCTCTTATCATAAGTTTTGAATTTTCATTAAGACTATTTATTATTTTTGTTTTTATCCCTCTTATTTCTATTGCAAGCTTAATTATGTTTTCTTCTACATCCACGTCCATGACTGAAATTGGAGTATCATAAAATTGAGTAGTAGATGGATCACGTAAGAATACATAACTACCTGGATGAAGTAAATCTTTTGCAAGCTTATGGGGAACAAGTATAGAAATTATAACCAGGTTTTCTTCTATAACATCTTTTTTTAATATCTGACATAAGAAACTTTTTCTTTGAGATTTTGGTTTATTTCCATTATCAAAGTATTCCTTATAAATACAAACTCCTTTCCAATTAAGACAATCACAGAAAGCCTGTCCATGTAGTTGAGAACAAATTATACATTCTCCAGCCTCAGCAAGGTGACAAGGACAAAATTCTGTACCTGCATCTATACAATCTGCTATTTCGTATTTCATTTTCTAACCCACCCCTTTACAGTTAATAAATACCTATACTTATAAAATATTTACAAAACCATTTTTTGCTACATAATATACTTAAGTTAATTTATACAAATATTTATCTTTCATAGAGAAATATTTGTATAAGTTTTTTACTTTGAATTTTGAAATCATAATAGGTTTTAGAAATATATAATATTATCTATTTCAATAAGCCTTTCAAAGGTTATTTCTAAAAGTTTATTGAATAATATCCTTAAAGAGGTTTGTAAGGAGATGAGAGTAATGAAAAAGAAAGAGAATCTAAATCAAATTATATATATAGGACTTTTAGTTATGTTTTCATCTCAAATATATATAAAACTATTTGTTGATTATTTTAATATATCCTTTGGTATTATAGTTTTAATAATTCTAATATACATTATGGAAATAGAGAATAAGCTAATGATAGCTATTATTTCTTCTTTCCTTGTGTATATAATAAGAATATTTGTATACTTTCTAGAAAATGCTGAAATGACTTCAGGACTTAAATCAGGTATAATCAACTACTTTCCAGAGTTTATATTTTATTTAGTTTATATAGCTATATATTTTCTTATTACTACTGGAAATAAAAACTTAAATACTCTTTTATTTAAGCTTATTATATGTGATTTCTTTGCCAACTCCATGGAAATGTTCATTAGACATACTATATATTTAGAAAATTTTAGCCTTAATATTATGATAGGACTAATTTGTATTGCATTTTTAAGATCAACATTAATATGGGTTATGATAAATTTAATGATTAGATATAATACTAGTCTTTTAAAAAAAGAACATACAGAAAGATATATAAAACTTTTAGCATCAAATTCTAGTCTGAAAAGCGAAATTTATCTTATGGAAAAATCTATGGATAACATAGAAGAAGTTATGGGAAAATCTTATAAACTTTATATGGATGTAAGCGAAAAAAACTTAGATAAATCTTTTAAAATAGAGATTCTAGAAATTGCAAAAGATATACATGAAATAAAAAAAGAGTTTAACTTAATAGTTAGAGGTGTTAATGAATTAATAAATTCAAAAGGACTTAAGGATAGTATGAACTATTATGAAATACTAGATATATTAAGACATATGATAAATATAAAAATTAAAAATACTGACATAATGTTTAAGATAGAAAAGGGTGAAAATTTTAATACAATATATCATTATTATATAATATCTATGTTTAGAAATATAATAATGAATAGCATTGACGCTTTAGAATATAAAGATAGTGGTATAATATATTTAAATCATGGTTATATGGAAATTGATAGTATGAAGGGGCATTATTTTGAAATAAAGGATAATGGAGAAGGTATGGATAAAGAAGATAAGGAGTATGTATTCAATCCAGGGTTTTCTACTAAGATTAATTTTGAGACAGGTGATGTAAATAGGGGACTTGGATTAAGCATAGTAAAAGATATAGTAGAGAACAAATTAAATGGATTTATAAAATTCACATCTACAAAAGGAAAAGGTACAGAATTTATGATTTTTATACCAAAAAATACGTTAGAGGGGGAGACAAATTGAGAATATTAATAATAGATGATGATATAAATGTTCATAGGATTCTTAATAAAATAATAAACCATGAATGTTTAGGGGAAATAATAGGGGATGGGGCTTTAAATGGAGAAAATGGAGGAGTTATAATAAAAAAAGAAAAACCAGATATTGTAATTATAGATCTTTTAATGCCGGGAAAAGATGGATTAACTATAGTTAAAGAATATAAATCTATATATCCTCATATTCAGTATATAATGCTATCTCAAGTATCATCTAAAGACATGGTAGCTAGGGCTTATGAATATGGAATTGAATTTTATATAAACAAACCCATAAATGCAATTGAAGTTAAACATGTTTTAAGAAGAGTAATTAATAATATTCTTATGAGAAAGAAATTAGGAAATATAGATCATATATTTAAAAAAGAAGATAAAGATAATCATACATATAAAATTAAAAGTATAATGAAAAAATTAGGCATATTAGGCGAGGCAGGATGTGAAGATATAAAAAAGAGCATAGAATATATAATTGAAAATAGTGATGAAAATTCCTATACTCTTAAAGAATTATTTAATGAAATATCAGATAAACCTAAATCAGTAGAACAAAGAATAAGAAGAACAGCTTTTGTGGCTTTAAATAATATTGCTAATTTAGGATTAGAAGACTACATGAATGATATATTTGTAGAGTTTTCCAATTCTATTTTTAGTTTTGAAGAAGTAAAAAAGGAAATGGATTATATCCGTGGGAAAACCTTAGAAAAGGGATCAGTTAATGTTAAAAAATTTTTAGAGGGAATAGCATATTATGTTAATAAATAGCATGTATTTAAAATTGTTATAATTATAACAGAATATATTTGGATACTTTTTGAAACTTTCCGAAATTCAACTTGTATAGTTTAAATAATCAGTCAATTCAGAAAATTAACTCATCAGATTAAAAGGTTGAAATATAAGGAGGTTTAGTATGGTAGAAATTATTAAAGGTATGGGATTATTGTTATTTACTCTTGGTTTATTTTCCTTATTTAGCTTTAAGGCACCTAAGGGAAGTAAAGCTATGTCAGGACTTGCAAATGCAGCAGTAGCTACTTTTTTAGTAGAGGCCATTCATAAATATATAAGCGGAGATTTTCTTAACCTTACTTTTCTAGGAGAGGTAGGAACAGTATCAGGATCTATGGGAGGAGTAGCAGCAGCTATTTTAGTGCCAATATCTATGGGGGTAAATCCTATTTATGCAGTAGTAGCAGGTGTTGCATTAGGTGGATATGGAATATTACCAGGTTTTATAGCCGGATACATCATAGGTCTTATAGCACCAATGTTTGATAAAAAATTACCAGAGGGATTAAATACTATAATAGGAGCTCTTTTAATAGCTCCCCTTGCAAGATTTATAGCTCTTGGAGTAGATCCTATAGTTAACGCTACACTGCTTAATATTGGAGATATGATATCTGTAGCAGCAAGTCAATCTCCGTTAGTTATGGGATTCTTACTTGGAGGAATAATGAAAGTTACATGTACATCTCCATTAAGTTCAATGGCAGTTACAGCCATGCTTAATTTACAAGGCCTGGCAATGGGTATTTCAGCTTTAGCTTGTGTTGGTGGATCTTTTACAAATGGTATTATATTTAGACGTCTTAATTTAGGCGACAAAAGTAATATAATAGCGGTAATGTTAGAGCCATTAACCCAAGCACCAATAGTAACTAAAAATCCAATTCCTATCTATGGATCGAATCTTTTAGGGGGTGGATTAGCAGGTCTCTCAGCAGCATATTTTAACATAATAAATAATGCTCCAGGAACAGCATCACCTATACCAGGACTACTGGCACCTTTCGGATTTAATGATCCTAAAACAGTTATTATAGCCATTATTTTTGCTGTTATAGGAGGATTATTAGGGGGATTTGTAGGATCCATTGTTTTTAAAGGTTTTGCTAAGAAGAACTATAACTTAGAAGAAATTGAAAACAATGATGAGATAAAGGTTAAGAGAAAAGTTTCTTTAAATTTCTTTAATATAATAAAATAAATAATAATGAGTTTTATTATGTTTACTATTTAATTAATAGTTTCACTTTTAAGGGCATAGTGGACTTTAAACTTTAGATTATTTATCATACTGAAAACATAAGATTTAGCTATCTCAAAACTTTTGAGATAGCTAAATTTTTATGGGTAGAAAAATATTTTTTTCTACATAACTTTTGAGATAGATTTTATCATAGATAATTCTTTATCATCGTCAACAAGTTCTAAGGAATCATCTGCGAATCTATATACCTCTATATGAGAAGTGTCATTTTCCGGGCACATTAATACATATTCATTTTTGTTCATTAATAGATGCTCTTTTACAGTGTAATTTACTAGATTCCCATCTTCATCTCTGAAGGAATAAAACTTATTTTGCATTTTTAACACTCCTTTATGTAATTCTATAGTTATGTTATGTATTTAAGGTTTTTTTTATTAGTATCTATAAAAAATTTTTATGTTATGTATTTTACCTTTTTTTAAAGGCTATGATATAATCTTTTATATTAGTATAAATACTTAATAATTATGGGGGGATAATATGGATGAGAGAGATTTAAGGGATTTAAAATATGTAGATAAAAAACTAAAGGGTGGTAAAAGTAATAAAGATATTAGGAATATGTATAAAACTAGTAAAGATAAACGGGGTTTTAAAGTAGATATACCTGTTTCTAAATCCTTAGAGAGTGCAAAACAAAGACATCTTATAAAAATAGCCATAGGATCTGTGCTTTTAATTTTAGGTTATTTTAATATAGCGTTTTTAATAGGTGCTTTAATTATAAATATTATGTTTTGGGTTTCTAAAAGCACAAAAAGAGAT
>NZ_JBFNEO010000001.1:0-33166 GCF_040797585.1 Clostridium sp. | reverse complement strand
ACTTCTTATATATACGAACAATAAGAAATTTGAATATATAATTGTTTGTATTATTCTATTTTATGTGATATATTAATAATGAATTAAATGATAAATAAATTTTTAAAAATATTAAGAGTGATGACTTAAATAAGGCATTAGGGGGAAAATGTAGTGTTTAAACTAATGAATTTTGTTCAACCAAATTCAATTGAGGAAGCCTATAACATATTAGTGGAAAAGAAAAATAACACATTAATTGGGGGAAGTGCTTTTTTAAGAATGGGAAGAAAAAGGATTGGAACAGCCATAGAGCTTTCAAATCTTAATCTAAGATACATAAAAGAAGGTCAGGATGAATTTGAAATTGGAGCTATGACAACTTTTAGAGATATTGAAATTCATAAAGAGTTAAATAGTTATTTTAATGGAATAATTGGTAAATCTTTAAAAGGAATTATAGGGGTTCAATTTAGAAATGTAGTAACTGTAGGAGCTACTGTATTTTCTAAATATGGTTTTTCAGACTTAATAACAGCATTACTAGCTCTAGATGTAGAAGTGAATCTTTATAAGGGTGGAAGAATGAAACTTTGCGAGTTTATGAAAAGACCTTATGAAAAAGATATTTTAGTTAGTATATGTATAAAAAAGGATAGTAGACAAGTTGTATATAAATATATAAGGAAATCTAGTAGTGATTATCCTATTTTAAACCTATCAGTAAGTAAATTTAATGATGAGTTTAAAGTTGTAGTAGGGGCAAGACCAGTTAATGCAATAATTGCAAAAGATGCTAGTAAGTTTATAAGTGAAAATCCTATTAATGAAGAAAATTTAAAGAAGATGTGCCAGCTTATTGAAGAGGAAGTTTCTTTTGGAAGTGATATGAGAGCTTCTGCTTCCTATAGAAGAGAAGTTTGTAAAATATTATTAAAAAGAGCAGTAAGTGAGGTATAGATAATGGAAGTAATTTTAAATATTAATAATATAGATGTTAAGGTTCAAATATCACCAGATGATTATTTAGTTGATACATTAAGAGGTCTTGGAAATTATAGTGTTAAAAGAGGGTGTGATACAGGATCATGTGGTCTTTGTTCTATTTTAATAGATGAAAAGCCAACATTATCCTGTAGTTATTTAACAACTAGAGCAGTTGGTTCTAAAATAGTAACTATTGAAGGATTAGAAGATAAAGCTAGAGAGTTTGCAGAAATACTTTCAGCAGAGGGAGCTGAACAGTGTGGATTTTGTAGTCCAGGATTTATAATAACAGTTATAGCTATGAAAAAGGAATTAGATAATCCTAGTGATGAAGAGATAAAAGAATATCTAGCAGGAAATCTATGTAGATGTACTGGTTATATGGGGCAAATGAGAGCAGTAAAGAAATATTTAGGGGGAGAGTAACCAATGATAGGGGAAAATATAAAAAAGATAGATGCTATGTCAATAACTACTGGTAAGCCAGTATATACTGATGATTTAGCTATGAAGGATGCATTAGTTGTAAAACTTTTAAGAAGTCCCCATAGTTTCGCTAAAATATTAGATATTGATATAGAAAGAGCTTTAAAAGTTCCGGGAGTAGAGTGTATATTAACCTATAAAGATGTGCCTAAGGAAAGATTTACTTTAGCAGGACAGAGTTATCCAGAGCCATCTCCTTACGATAGACTTATATTAGATGAAATAGTTAGATATGTAGGAGATGAGGTAGCTATAATAGCTGCTAAAGATGAAAGAACTGCCTTAAAGGCAATGGATCTTATAAAGGTTAAGTATGAAGTTTATGAGCCGGTTCTAGATTTTGAAACAGCAGAAGGCCATAGTTCTATAGTTCATGAGGAAGAAGTAAAATGTAATTTTAATATAGGAATGGAAAAGGAAAAAAATATAGCTTCTAAGGAATACGTTGAACACGGAAATGTAGAGGAAGAACTTAAAAAATGTGATTATGTAGTAGAGGAAACCTATTACACTCAAGCTCAGGCTCATTGTATGATGGAAACTTACAGAGCTTTTAATTACATGGATCATATGGGAAGACTAGTGGTTGTAAGTTCAACTCAAATACCTTTCCATGTTAAGAGACATCTATCTAGGGCTCTTCAAATACCAGGTAGTAAAATAAGAGTAATAAAACCAAGAATAGGTGGAGGATTTGGGGGAAAACAAACTGCTTGTGTTGAAATCTTCACAGCTATAGTTACTCTAAAAACAGGAAAGCCAGCTAAGCTTGTCTATGATAGAAAAGAAACATTCCAATGTTCAACTAGTAGACATGGGATGAGATTTAAGGTTAGATTAGGAGCAGATAAAGAAGGATATATAAAGGCAATAGATATAGAAGGGTTATCAGATACAGGAGCTTACGGAGAGCACTGTTCCACAGTTTTTGGAGTAGTAGGGGAAAAAACAATACCTTTATATAATAAAATAAATGCAGGAAGATATCATGGAAAAGTTGTTTATACTAACAAGGTTCCAGCGGGGGCCTTTAGAGGGTATGGAGCAACTCAGGGATGTTTTGCAATAGAGTGTGCTGTTAATGAATTAGCAGAAAAACTTAATATGGATCCCATAGAGATAAGATTTAAAAACTTATGTAAGGAAGGGGAAATGACTTATCCATACAATAAGGTTATGACAAGTTCCACTTTACACAAGTGTATAGAAAAGGGAAAAGAGCTTATAAAATGGGATGAAAAATATCCGTGTGTAGATATTGGAGACAATAAGGTAAGATCAGTTGGAATGGCAGTAACGATGCAGGGATCAGGAATAGCTGGCATAGATACTTCATCGTCAGAAATAAGGCTTTCAGATAGTGGAGAGTATATATTATTTATAGGGTCAACAGATATGGGAACAGGAAGTGACACTATACTTGCCCAAATGGCAGCGGAGGTTTTAGAAACTACAGTAGATAATATAGTAGTGGTTTCATCAGATACAGATGTAACACCTTATGATCCAGGATCCTACGCATCTTCTACTACCTATGTAACAGGAATGGCTGTAATTAAGGCCGCAGAAAATCTTAAGAGTAAAATAATTTCTAAGGCAGCAGAAGTTTTAGAAGTTAGCATAGAGGATATAGATTTTATTGGAGATAAGGTTATTACTAAGGATGGAAAAACTATGTATTTAAAAAATCTTGCAGAGATTCTAACTGTAGGACCAAGGACAGAACATCTTACTGGTATTGGAAGTCATGGAAGTGAGGTTTCTCCACCACCATTTATAGCTGGATTCGTTGAAATAGAGTTGGATAAAGAAACAGGAAAAATAGATATAATAGATTATGTAGCAGTAGTTGACTGCGGAACAGTTATAAATCCTAATCTTGCAAGAGTTCAGGTAGAAGGTGGAATTGTACAAGGCATAGGCCTTGCTCTTTATGAAGAGGTACACTATAACCCTAAAGGAAAACTCGACACTAATACTTTTATGCAATATAAGATACCTAATAGAAAAGATGTGGGAAATATAATAGTAGACTTTGTTCCTAGTTTTGAGAAAACTGGTCCCTTTGGAGCAAAATCTGTAGGAGAAGTTGTTGTTAATACACCATCACCTGCTATAGCTCATGCAGTTTATAATGGAGCAAAAATTAACATAAGGAACTTACCAATAACTGGGGAGAAAGTTTTTATGGCAATGCTAAATAAATAAAAAAATGCTGACTTAAGTCAGCATTTTTTATTCAAATATATAATTTAATATGTTGTGATAGTTAACTATTAAAATAGGAACAATAGTTAATTTTCAATTATAAAGCACAAAGATTAAGCATATAAAAGCTAATAATTTCAAGAGGCTCATTTAAATGGTATAAGGAATCAATTTAAACTTTTATGATAGTTAAATATTAAAACGGGTACAATGGCTAATTTGAATTTATAAAAGTCAATAAATTCAATAGGGTGACTAAGTTAGGTAATTTTTTTGAATATTAAGTGTTATTTATAAAAGAATATTCGACTTAAGAAACTTCATATAATAAAAACTTATGCTTTATAAGAATAAAAGTTGGAAGATTCGGAAAATATATGATGTCCATTTATAATACATTATGTTGATTATTATATGACTCATAAAGAAAACATTCGTAAATATACAAATGAAAAAAATTATTAATAAGTGAATATCAGCAAAATTTAAAAAATATATTTAGTATCCATTCTATTAATAATATCTATTACTAATAACAATAATTAGTTTGTTGTAATAAGAAAGTAAAGTGATATAATCTAAAATTAAAAAAAGTTTCCAAATTATTAAGTATTTTTCAATAAATAAACATAAAAGACGAAAGTTGAATTTCAAATAAAACAAATATATTAATTAGGGGGAATAGACTTGTTTACGTTAATGGAGCTAGTACAAGCAGAAAGTATAGAAGAGGCTTATAAACTTCTTAAGGCAAAGAAGATAAATACTATTTTAGCTGGTTGTGGTTTTTTAAGAATGGGAAAAAAGAGAATAGGAACAGCAGTAGAATTATCTAAATTAGACTTAGATTATGTTAAGGAAACTGAGGATTATTTTGAAATTGGAGCAATGACAACATTTAGGACTTTAGAGACCCATGAGGGGCTTAATAAAGAATTTAATAGATTTCTAGAGAAAGCATTAGGGAATATAGTAGGGATACAGTTTAGAAATGTTGTAACAGTAGGAGCTACAGTTTATTCAAGATATGGATTTTCAGATCTTATAACAGCGCTTTTAACCTTGGATACTGAGGTAGAGCTATATAATCGAGGAAGAATAACATTAGAGAAGTGGCTTCAAAGGCCCTATGAAGAAAATGAGAAGGATCTTCTAACTAGAATATTTATAAAAAAGAACTCAAAAATAGCTGTATATAAAGATATGAGAAATGAAATAAACGATTATCCTTTAATTAATATTGGAGTGAGCTTTTTAGATGGGAAGTGGAAGGTTGTAGTTGGAGCAAGACCAGCAGTAGCTAAAGAATCAGAAAAGGCTTCATCATTTTTATCGGAGAATAAGGTAGATGAAGATATAGCTAAAAAAGCAGCTGAAATAGCAGCTGAGGAATTAAACTTTGGATCTAATATGAGAGCCTCAGCAGAATATAGAAAAAGTCTATGCAAGGTATTAGTTAAGAGAGCTATAATGGAGGGGTTATCATGTCAAAGATAATAGATATTATTTTAAATGGAAAAAACACAAAGTTAACTGTGGAAGATGATGCCTTTTTAGTTGATGTACTTAGAGGTATTGGAAACCTAAGTGTTAGACGTGGATGTGATACTGGGTGCTGTGGATTGTGTAGCATATGGGTGGATGGTAAACCAACCTTATCTTGTAGTTATTTAGCTGTAAGAGTTAATGGAAAAGAAATAACCACCATAGAAGGAATTGAAGAGGAGGCTAAAAGCTTCGCAAAACTTTTAGCAGAGCAAGGGGCAGATCAATGCGGATATTGTAGTCCAGGCTTTATAATGACAGTTATAGCTATGAAAAAAGAACTTAACAAGCCAAGTGATGATGAGATTCGTCAATATTTAGCAGGTAATTTATGTAGATGTACAGGCTATGAATCTCAGCTTAGAGCTATAAAAACATACTTGGAGGTGAAATAAACATGATAGGAAAGAGTATTGATAAGGTTGATTCTATTGGAATAACTACTGGAAAACCAGCATATACAGATGATTTAGTAATGAAAGATGCATTAGTTGTAAAGATACTTAGAAGTCCCCATGCTTTTGCAAAAATACTAGATATAAACACGTCTATAGCTGAGAGAGTTGAAGGGGTAGAATGTATATTAACTTATAAAGATGTACCTAAAACTCGTTTTGCTTTAGCAGGACAATCTTATCCAGAATTATCTCCCTATGATAGATTGATACTAGATCCTATAGTTAGATATGTAGGAGATGAGGTAGCTATAGTTGCAGCAAAGGACGAAAAAACTGCAATAAAAGCTGTGAATCTTATAAAGGTTAAGTATGAAGTTTATGAGCCAGTACTTGATCCAGAAAAGGCAATAGATAATCCATCAGTTATACATGATGAGGATGATATAGAAAACGAAGAAAGACTTGAAAAAATATGTGGATTTAATCCTAAGAGAAATATAGTAGGTAGTGTTTATATGGCTACAGGGGGAGATGTTGAGGAAGAATTAAAGAATTCAGAAGTAGTTGTAGATGAAACTTACTCAATGCAGGCACAGGCCCATGGAATGATGGAGACTTATAGAGCTTTTTCCTATGTTGATTATATTGGAAGACTAGTAATTGTAAGTTCAACTCAAATCCCTTTTCATGTTAGAAGACATGTATCTAGAGCCTTAGAAATACCTTCAACTAAGGTAAGGGTCATAAAGCCAAGAATAGGTGGTGGTTTTGGAGGAAAACAAACAGTGGCAGTTGAATTATTTACCGCCTTAGTTACCTGGAGAACTGGAAAACCATCAAAAATAATATATGATAGAAAAGAAACCTTTGGATGTACTAGTACAAGACACGCTATGAAAATAAGAGTGAGAATTGGTGCTGACAATAAAGGAAATATAAAAGCTATAGATATGGAGGGGTTATCTGATACAGGGGCTTTTGGAGATCATGGGTTTACAGTCCTTGGAGCAGCTGGTAAGAAGAGTATTCCAATGTATAAATCAAATGCAGCAAGATTTCAAGGGAATGTTGTATATACCAATAAAGTGCCAGCGGGAGCTCTTAGAGGATATGGAGCTACTCAGGGAGATTATGCATTAGAATCAGCTATGAATGAAATGGCAACAAAGCTTAATATGGATCCAATAGAGCTTAGGTTAAAGAACTTATGTAAAGTAGGAGAAAAAATGCATCTTCTTGAAACACCATTAACAAGCTCTACTCTTGATAAGTGTATAGAAAAAGGAAAGGAACTTATAGGATGGAAGGATAAATATCCAAGGGTTCATACATCTGATACAAAGGTAAGGGGTGTAGGAATGGCCCTTGGAATGCAAGGATCAGGTATAGCAAATGTTGATTGTGCATCTGCTGCGGTAAGGCTTGGAGATGATGGTTTTTACACTTTATACTTAGCTGGAACTGATATGGGACAAGGATGTGATACAATCCTTACTCAAATAGCAGCAGATAAGTTAATGACAGAATTTGAAAATATAGTTTTAAATGTGGCAGATACAGATACTGTTCCTTATGATGGAGGCTCTTATGCTTCTTCTACCACTTATGTAACAGGAATGGCAGTAATAAAGGCCTGTGATGAAATTATAGAGAAAATCCATGAAGCAGGGGCTAGATATTTAGAGGTAGATAAGATAGATTTGGAGTTTGATGGGAAAATATTAAAGAGTACTACTGGGAAAGAGATAACCCTTAAGGATATAGCAGTTAATAGTGTATTAGGGTCAGAAGGAAAACAGCTTCAAGGTCATGGAACTTTTGGTAGTGATACATCTCCATCTCCATATATGGTAGGATTTGCAGAGATAGAAGTTGATAAAGAAACAGGAAAATCTGATATAATTAATTATGTAGCAGTAGTTGACTGTGGTACACTTATAAACCCAAAACTTGCAAAGGTTCAAGTAGAGGGAGGGATTGTACAAGGTATAGGAGTAGCTTTATATGAAGATGTAAGATACGATGAAAAAGGAAAACTTCAGACTAATACTTTTATGCAATATAAGATTCCATGCAGAAAAGAGATAGGAAATATAAAAGTAGAATTTATACCAAGCTATGAGTCGACAGGGCCTTTTGGAGCCAAATCCATTGGAGAAATTGTTATAAATACTCCAGCTCCGGCCATAGCGAATGCTATATATAATGCTGTAGGAGTAAACCTTAGAGATCTTCCAATGTTCCCGGAAAAGGTCTTTAATGCAATGAATGTAAATAAGTAATATGAAATGATTCTTAGCTTCAGTGGGAGTTTGACTAAGGGAATACCATATTCCCACTGGAACTTAGAAGAACTTATTTAGGGGTGTAACGTCTTTTATATCCAACTTGTAGAAGGTGTTGTCCCCTACCTTTTAAGAGGATGGGGGTGTTACATATCCTAGCCATCAAATAAAATTTAATTTAAGAACTGAGGAAATATAAGTTCTTCATATTTAAAAGGAGGATGAACATGAACTTAAAGGATTTATTCCATATTAGAAGGAAGGATATTGTAACTATTATAGGGGCAGGGGGAAAAACATCCCTTATGATGGCTCTTTCTAAAGAGTTTAGAGATGAAAAAACTTTAGTAACTACTACAACTAAGATATTCATACCAGAGTCTAAAGATTATGATTATTTACATATAACAGAAAATATACAAGAATTTAATTACAATAAAAAAGGTATATGGGTAATTGGTGTCGAAGTAAATAAAGAAAATAAGATTTTTGGCATAAATGATAGAGAATTAGGTTATTTAGCTGAAAGTTTTAACTATATTTTTATAGAGGGGGATGGGTCAAAAAGGAAGATTTTAAAGGGATGGAGAGAAGATGAACCTTTAGTACCTAATATAACTACAAAGACTTTAGGGGTTATTTCTCTTAAGGCTTTAGATGTGTTTATTGATTATGAAAACGTACATAGATTAGATAAGTTTTTACAAATCTCTAAAGGTATAGAGTCTGAAAAGGTAAATTATAACCATTTAGTTAATATGATTTTTAATGAAGATGGGCTATTTAAAAATAGTAGGGGAGAAAGAATCCTTGTTATAAACGCTGTCGATAATGAGGAGGATAAACATAAGTATTATAAACTTAAAGAATTAGTAGAAAAAAGAAATAAAAATTACATAGATAAAGTAGTTGGAGTAAGTCTAAAGAAGGGGACGGTAATATATGATTAATGCTGTAATAATGGCTTCTGGTTATTCAAAGAGAATGGGGCAGAATAAATTATTACTAAACTATAAGGAGAAGACCTTTATAGAGCACCTTATAAATACATTAATCTCTTTAAATTTTAGTAACATAGTTCTTGTAGCTAAAGATGAAAGGGTTTTAAGTATAGGAAAAGAAAAAGGTATCATAGTCATAGAAAATAAGAAACCTTATCTTGGACAAAGTGAAAGTCTTAAACTTGGGGTAGAGTATTTAAAGGAAGGAGATTATATGTTCTTTACTGGAGATCAGCCTCTATTAAATAAGGAAGTTATTGAGACTCTTATTAATGAGGGTAAAAGACATAAAGATTATATAATAATTCCTAGAGTACAAGGGCATAGAGCACACCCAACCATATTTCCCAGGTTATACAGAGAGGATTTATTATCTATAGAAGGGGATACTGGTGGACGGGCTGTCATAAAAAAATATCCTCATAGGGTTAAAGAGGTAGACATGAAAGATGGGCTTCCTTTCATTGATATTGACACTAATGAGGAGTACTTAAATCTTATAAAAGGGGTATTTAAAAATGTATAGAGATATAATAGTAGTAAGAGGTGGCGGAGATATAGCTTCTGGAACTATTCATAAACTTTACAGAAGTGGGTTTAAAGTAGTTGTTCTTGACATAGAAAAACCATCAGCAATAAGACGTAGTGTTGCATTTAGTGAGGCTATTTATGATGGAGAGGCTGTAGTAGAAAATTTAAAAGCAGTAAGGGTTAAAGATTTTAAGGAGATTAAAGAAGCTTGGCAGAATGGATTCATTCCTATAGCTGTAGATGAAAATGGAGATCTTATAGAAGAATTAAAGCCAAAGGTATTGGTAGATGCTATATTAGCTAAGAAAAACTTAGGAACTAACAAAAATATGGCGCCAATAACTATAGGACTTGGACCAGGATTTGAAGCCGGGGTAGATGTAGATGTAGTAATAGAGACCATGAGAGGACATGACCTTGGACGTATAATTTTAAAAGGCAAACCTTTAGAAAACACAGGAGTGCCAGGAGATATTAGAGGTTGTACTAAAGAAAGAGTTATCTATAGTGGTAAGGATGGTATTATAAAAACCATAGGTAAAATTGGAGATAAGGTAGAAAAAGGACAGGTTATAGCAACCATAGGAGAACATAAAATCCTAGCTTCTATAGATGGTATTCTTAGAGGAATTATAAGAGATGGATATTTGGTTACAGAGAAATTTAAAGTAGCTGATATAGACCCTAGAGATTCAGAATTTAAAAACTGTTTTACAATTTCTGATAAAGCTAGATGCATAGCTGGAAGTGTTTTAGAAGCTGTACTTATATTGGAAAAAGAACGTTTTTAATTTATAGAATAAGCCATACTTAAAAAATACATATAATGTTTCAATAATTAAAAAGTGTATCTATGATGATTTTTCTTTTTATAATATAATAAATATAATAGGGTTTAATGTAGTAATTATAAATTCTAGGAAATAGTTTTAAATAAAGATAGGTTCTAAAAGTTTACATAAGGTCTTATCTATAAAACTTTATGTAAAGGTTTCTAATAGATTTCAGTATAAGTATTACTTATGGAAAATAAGAGAACTTTAGAACACATAAAAGATATAAGGGGAGGGAGATATTGTGTATAAGGTTGGAGTAATTACAGCAAGTGACAAGGGATCAAGGGGAGAACGTGAAGATATAAGTGGAAAAGTGATAGTAGAAGAAGTAGAAAAGCTTGGGTACAAGGTAGAGAGATATGTAATAGTACCTGATGAGGAGAAGGATCTTATACAAGAAATGAAATATATGTGTGATGATCTTAAAGTAGAACTTATCCTAACAACAGGAGGAACTGGATTTAGTAAAAGGGATGTAACCCCAGAGGCTACAAAAAAGGTTATAGAGAAGGAAGCACAAGGTATAAGTACAGCTATAACTATGTATAGCTTAAAGATAACTGAAAGAGCTATGCTCTCAAGAGCAGCTAGTGGGATAAGAGGAGAAACTCTTATTATAAACATGCCAGGTAGCCCAAAGGCAGTTAAAGAAGTTATAGATTATATTATGCCAAGTATTAAACATGGTATTGACATATTAAAAGCTAATGCTACAGAGTGTGCAAGGAAATAATCTAGGGGGAAGATATATGAAAAAGATAAGAACAGTAGATGCAGTAGGATGTGTGTTATGTCATGATATAACTCAAATTATTCCGGGAGAGTTTAAGGGAAGAGCATTTAAAAAGGGACATATAATAAAAGAAGAGGATATTCAGAGATTATTATCTTGTGGTAAGGATAATATATATGTTTGGGAGCAAACAGAAGGTATAGTTCATGAAAATGATGCAGCAGAAAGATTAAGAAATTTAAGTGCAGGGTCAGGGCTTACCTTTGGGGAGACAAAGGAAGGTAAGATAGACTTTTATGCTGAATATGATGGACTTCTGAAGATAAATAAAGGCCTTCTATTTAAAGTAAATGCATTAGGTGAAATTATGATGGCAACAGTTCATAATAATACCCCGGTGAAAAAAGGAGAGAAGGTTGCAGGAACTAGAATAATTCCTCTAGTTATAGAAGATGAAAAGTTAAAGAAGGCTGAGGAAATAGCAAGTGGACAAAGTATAGTAGAAGTTATACCTTTTAAATCAAAGAAGATTGGAATAGTAACCACTGGAAATGAAGTATACCATGGAAGAATAAAAGATGCTTTTGGTCCTGTTATAAGAAAAAAGGTAGAGGAATACGACTGTGAGGTTTTAGGACAGGTTATAGTTGATGACAATGAAAATAGAATAAAAGAAGCTATAGAGCAGTGGATTGTAAAGGGAGCAGATATAGTTATATGTACAGGTGGAATGTCAGTAGATCCAGATGACTTAACTCCTACAGCTATAAAGAGTACAGGGGCAGAACTTTGTACATACGGAGCACCAATACTTCCAGGAGCTATGTTATTAGTTGCTTATAAGGGGGATATCCCTATACTTGGACTTCCAGGATGTGTTATGTATTCGAAAAGAACAGCTTTTGATTTAGTTCTTCCAAGAGTTTTAATAGAGGAGAAACTAACTATGGAAGATATAGCAGCTTATGGTCATGGAGGATTATGTCTAGACTGTGAGATTTGTAGTTTTCCACATTGTAATTTTGGAAAGGGTGTTTAATATGCTTACTCATTTTGATAGAGATGGAAAAGCTATAATGGTGGATGTAGGAAATAAAAATGAAACTGAGAGAATAGCTTTTGCAGAAGGCAAAATAACCATGAAGAAAGAAACATTAAACCTTATAAAAGAAGGAAATATGAAAAAGGGAGATGTTCTTGGAATATCAAGGGTAGCTGCCATAATGGGGAGCAAGAGAACATCTGATTTAATACCACTTTGTCATCCGATTATGATAAATGGATGTGAGGTAGATTTTGAAATAGATGATGAAAACAATTCAGTTATAATAAGATCCAAAGTTAAGACTACAGGTAAGACTGGAGTGGAGATGGAGGCATTAACAGCGGTATCTATTGCAGCACTTACAATATATGATATGTGTAAGGCAGTAGATAAGGCAATGGTTATAGAGGGGATACATTTAAGAGAGAAGATTGGAGGAAAGAGTGGTCACTACATTTATGAAAAATAAGCCTTTAATAATAATAGTGATTATAACAATTTTAGGGGCAGGATTTTTATTTTTGCCTATGTTATCCATATTACTTTATTCAACATTTTCTATAGAAACAATGCTAAGTGATTATGTTTTAAAGGCAATAGTTATAAGTCTTGAAAGTACACTTATATCCCTTGCAGCAACATTAATTCTAGGGATACCAATATCATGGCTTATGGCAAGATATAGCTTTAAGGGAAAGGGAATTCTTCATATAGTATTTAGACTTCCAACTGTATTACCACCTTCTGTGGCAGGAGTATTATTACTTTTATGCTTTGGAAGAGCAGGTTTTATAGGGAAGTATTTAGATCTTTATGGAATAAATATATCTTTTTCTTTTATAGCAGTAGTAATGGCTCAAACCTTTATAATCCTTCCTCAGTTTATTACAGCAACTACTCATATTTTTAAAGGGGTAGATAAAACTTTAGAAGATGCAGCAATGGATTTAGGACTTAAGCCTTATCAAGTCTTTTATAAATTAACATTACCTATGTGCAAAAAGCCAATAGTTACTCAAAGTATACTTTGTTGGGCAAGAGCCTTATCAGAATTTGGGGCTACCATAATATTTGCAGGTAACCTAACTGGTAAAACTCAAACATTGCCACTGGCTATTTATATGGCACTAGAGAAAGATTTGAATTTGTCAGTTTCTATTTCTATGGTACTTGTTATAATATCTTTAGCTGTAATCCTTGGAGTAAAAAAATATGAAATGTATTAATTAAAGAGGGGATTGTATGAAAGATAACTTAGGAAGAGAAATAAATTATATGAGAATATCTTTAACAGATAGGTGTAACTTAAGGTGCAATTATTGTATGCCTCCAGGATACGATAATTTCTTTAAGGAAGAAGATATGTTATCTCTTGATGAGATATATACTGTGGCTCAGATAGGATCAGAACTTGGAATAAGTAAATTTAGATTTACTGGAGGAGAACCTTTAGTAAGAGAAGGTATAGAAAATCTAATAAAAAAGGTAAAGAAGTTACCTGGAGTTAATGAGATTGCAATAACCACTAATGGAATATTGTTACCAGAAAAAATTAAGAAGTTAAAAGAAAGTGGATTAGACAGGGTAAATATAAGTCTAGACTCTTTTAAAGAAGATAGATTTAAAAGTATAACTAATAATGGAGATCTTAAAAAAGTTCTTAAGGCTATAGATATGGCAATAGAGCATAAAATTGAAGTTAGCCTTAATGTAGTAATAGTTAAAGGAAAAAATCAAGATGAGATAATGGACTTTATAAGATTTTCAGAGGAAAAAGGTATTAAAGTTAGGTTTATTGAGATTATGCCAATAGGAAAAGGTAAAGATTTCATAGGAATGACTTCAGGGGAAATAGAAGAGGTCATAAAAAAAGAAAGGACTTACATAGAGAAAGAAACAGAAAAAAATGGCCTAAGAGGACCAGCGTTATACAAAAGCTTTTATAACGAAAGTAATGGTAAGACTTCTACCATAGGGTTCATAAGTCCTATGAGCAGTTGCTTTTGTAGTGATTGTAATAGGATAAGGCTTACCTGCGATGGGTTCTTAAAGCAGTGCCTTCATTGGAATAGTGGTACTAATTTAAGACCTATACTTAGAGACGGTAAAACCTATGAAGAAGTTAAGGAAATCATAAAAGATACAATATACAATAAACCAACTAATCATAATTTTGGAGAAAAAAAGGATAACGCAGACATTAGATTTATGTCTCAAATAGGAGGATAAAAGTTTATGGGTAAAGTTTTAGCAGTGTGTACAAGTGATAAAAAGGGAATTGGAAAAACAGATGTTAAGGAATGTGTATTTGTCGAAAATCATGGTCTTAAAGGTGATGCTCACGCAGGTGATTGGCATAGACAAGTAAGCCTTCTTGCAATGGAGAGGATTACAGAATTTAGAGAAAAAGGAGGGAAGGTAGAACTAGGGGATTTTGGTGAAAACTTAGTTACAGAAGGCGTAGATTTAGTTAATCTTCCAATAGGAACTAAGCTTTCAATTGGGGAGACTCTACTTGAGGTTACCCAAATAGGTAAACAATGTCATAAACCTTGTAATATTTTCTATACTGTAGGAAGCTGTATAATGCCAACTAATGGTATATTTGCAAAGGTATTAAAAGGTGGAAAAGTAAAAGTTGGAGATGAAATTCAGGAGGTAAAGTAAAAAATGAAAAGATTTTTATCAGTTATTATTTCAGTAGTTTTAATGTTGTCACTAGTGGCTTGTGGAAGTGGAAGTAAAAAAGAGGAATCAAAGACAGAGGGTAAAAAAGAGAAGATTACAGTATTTGCAGCTTCCTCTTTAACAGAGGTTATGGAAGAGTTAAAGACAGAATTTGAAAAGGAAAACAAGAATAGAGAAATAGTTTTAAATTTTGGAGGATCTAGTACCTTAAGAACACAAATAGAAAGTGGTGCTGATTTTGATTTATTCGTATCTGCAGACAATGGTCATTATTCAAAACTTAAGGAGAAATCTTTAGTAAATGAAGGAAAAGTAATGGCATTTAATGAAGTGGTTTTGGTTGTTAATAAGGATAATGAAACCATAAAATCCTTAGAAGATTTAACATCTGTAGAAAAACTTGTAATGTGTGCAGAGGAAGTACCGATAGGAAAGTATTCAAGAAAGATTATAGACAAGGTAGATAATATAAATAAGGGATATAAAGACAAGGTAATGTCTAAGGTAGTTTCTAATGAAGCTAACGTTAAAATGGCATTGAACAAAGTTAAGATAAAAGAGGGAGACGCTACCTTTGTATATGTAACAGATGTAACAGATGATGTTAAGGATAGCATAAAGCAAATCCAGATTAAAGAAGAGTTAAATGAAAAAGCAGAGTATTGGATGGCTACAAACTCTAAAGAGAAAGATCTAGGAGATGAATTCATGAAATTCATTGAAAGTGAAAAAGGAAAAGAAATTATAAGAAAGCATAAGTTTAAAGCATAATCTTATATTTCAGTAATTAATTTACTAAGGATTACATGAGTCAAAAGAACATTTTGCATAGCCTTATAATATATCCATGCATCACATAGTTCATTAGAAATATAATTAAAATATTAATAAGAAATTTTCTCTACTGATAAAAATCATTATTAAGGATAAATTAAAACTAAATCCATATGAAGTTTTACTCCAGATGGATTGTAGGTTAATGAATTTAGAGTCTTATAATTTTTATAATTAGCTTTAAAAAGCTTAGATATTATAATTGTAAAACTCTGGATAAGTAAAAGAATTTAGAATGGCTCTAAATATAAAAAGAGATGCTAAAAGAAAGGCATCTCTTTTTTAGTGGTAAAAAATGGGGTGAAAATATTAAAGATCTATACACATTTCTCTATAAACATTAAGATCCTTAGAATAGATGTATTTACTAAAGGATTTGCTTATAAATTTACTAGACTCTCTGTAAAATATAGAAGGTGAGTTGTTTATTGCATAATAATAAACCCCGTCTTCCATATATAGAGGTTTTTCATAAGAGGTGTGTTTTGAACCTTCGATGGTTCTACCAGCACAGGCAGCTGCATCTATAATTAGTGCACCTTTTTTTAGATGCTTTTTATCTTCATTAGATATTATAGGATTACTACCTGGTTCAATTTCTATTCCGTTTATTATTATATGGAAATTATTTATGTTATCATAGAATTCATCCATAGTTTTTCTATAGAACATTCTTAAGTTTACATTAAACATAGAAATTGCCTTGAAAGCTCCTTGGGAGGCATTACCAGAACCTAAAATTGCCACGTTAGTGTCACTATTAGGTATTAATCCGTGGCTTAAAAGTCCATGGATAGTTGAAGAATATCCTGCAATGAAGCTATTTTCATAAATAAAGTTTTTTGGTACCCAGTTTAAGGGAAGTTCATGATTTTTATAGAATACTGCAGGGTGGATATTATCAAGATCAACTACTAAAAGATCTTTAGGAATTGCAATGTCTTTCATGAAATCACGACCTGAACCGTAAGGATGAGTCCAACCTATTATTATCTGTTCATTTTTAATAAGATGATAGTCATCTTTTTTTATATTTTTCAATGAGAATATGCCATCACAGGTTTTGAATATTTCTTCTTTACTTAGAACAGAACATCCCTTTTTCTCATACTCTTCATCATCTATACCTAAGGGGTTTCCAAATCCTTTTTCTATGAAGATTTGATTTTCAAAATTGTATATGTCCTCTGGTAAAAGTGCTACGCGACGTTCTTGTGGGTGATTTGGAATTATAAATCCTAGCTTCAATAATTCACGCTCCTTTCTTTTTTACAACGAATAGTAACAACTTAATTATAATATACAAGTTTTTAGTTGTCAAAAAAAGTATGTAAATTTTAACAAAAGTAGTTGTTTATTGAGATATTTATGTTATTCTTAATATGTAAAATAATGAGATGAAATATACATAATTATCATAGGGGGGAGAAAAATTGTATAAAGTAGTTTCTCCAAGATATAAACAAATAGCTGTGGATATTGCAAATAGAATATACCATGGATCAATAAATGAGGGGGAAAAAATTCATGGTAGGTCTACCTTAGCGGGGGAATATAATGTATCTCCAGAGACAATAAGAAGATCTATAAAGCTTCTTGAAGATATGAATGTATTGACAGTATCTAAGGGAAGTGGAATAACTGTATTATCTAAGGATAAAGCCTATTCTTTTATAGAAAGGTTTCAAGATGTAGAGAGCCTTGGCATAATGAAAAATCAATTAGAAGCATTGATTAATAAAAAAAGGGAGATAGATGGAGAGGTAAATGAATTAGTAAATAGGATAACAGATTTATCAGATAGACTTAAGAATGTAAATCCATTAAATACTGTAGAAGTTCAAATACCAAAACCATGGAAGAAAAGCGGAGATACAATAAAAGATCTTAAGTTCTGGCAAAATACTGGTGGAACGATTGTTGGAATTAGAAGAGAAGAAAATCTTATAATATCTCCAGGGCCTTATGCTACTATAGAAGAAGGAGATACAATTCTTGTGGTGGGAGATTATAATGTGATTAATAATGTAAGTAATTATATAAATAATATATAGCTTAATAAATAAAGACTTTATTACTAAAAATTATTCAGTTATTTAGTAATAAAGTCTATTTAAATTTAATTTTAAGTATCTAAACGCAGTAAAAACTATCAATTCTGTTTAGATCTAGACCGAAATAAACCCATCTCCATCCCATCCATCTCCAGCCAGCTATAGATTTTGGTCCTACATAGGTTAGATATGCCCAATACCCTCGTCCATTAGATTGCCAAATATAAGTATATCTATATAGGCAAGGTCTTATAGAACCAGTATCTATTGCTTTAGCACCTGGACCCATAGATTTTACTCCACTTTGTGTTTTAGTTGGGGTAAAAGGAGGTGGAGGAGACTGAGGTGCTTGAGAAGAACTACCACCAGGGGTCATTCCGCCAGGAGACATCTGACCAGGAGCCATCCCACCAGGAGGCATTTGACCAGGAGCCATCCCACCAGGAGGCATTTGACCAGGAGCCATCCCACCAGGAGGCATTTGACCAGGAGTCATTCCGCCAGGAGGCGTCTGATCAGGAGGCCTTCCACTTGGTGGGCGTGGTGGCATAAATCCTCTAGCTCTATTATTCATCATGTGAAAATTTTGCTTATTGGGATTTGAAACTTCAATCTCGTATTCTCCAACATCTCCCTCATATTCTCTAAAAAATCTAACACCATTGAACTCATCTAAATCATCAGGATAAAAAAAGTTCATATAATACTCCTAAGAATTATTTACACTACATATAATATGAATTATATGGTATATTTGTTACTTATGGTAAAGTAGGCTGAGAAGTTATAGAACGAATCTTTCCTCAGATGGTATTCTTTCCACCATCTGAAGGTTAGATGAGTTAATCTAGGGGAGTAGTAGCTGTTATCACCCACCTTTTAAGAGAAGTGGGTGTTACAGCTACTAGCCATCAGATAAAGGGTAGTATAATAAAAAATGTGTAGTAGCTATAAACTACCACACATTCTTCAGTATAATTATATTAATAAGCACGACCCCAATAAACTAAGGACTTAGCTTCTTTTCCACAGCAAACACAAGTTTCAGATATTCTTTCAGTATCATGGAATGGCATACATCTAGAAGTAGCAGCTACAACTTCTTTAATCTTATTTTCACATTCTACATCACCACACCACATAGCACGAACGAAACCAGGTTGTGTGTCAAGACTCTCTTTAAACTCATCTAAGTTTTTAGCATCAGAAGTCTTACTATTTTGAGAAGTTCTTGCTTTTTCAAGTAATGAATTATGGATTTCATCTAGTATTCTTGGGATTTCTGTTTCTAAATCATCAAGGGATACAAAGATTTTTTCTCTTGTATCACGTCTAACAAGAACACATTGATTTTTCTCAATATCCTTTGGTCCTATTTCAAGTCTTAGAGGAACCCCCTTCATTTCGTATTCAGAGAATTTCCAACCAGGACTCTTATCAGAGCTATCTAATTTAACTCTTAGAGACTTACTTAATTTGTCTTTAAGTTCTGTAGCTTTTTCAAGAACTCCTTCCTTATGCATAGCAACAGGAATTATTACAACTTCTGTTGGAGCTATTCTTGGAGGAAGAACAAGACCATTATCATCTCCATGAACCATTATTATAGCTCCCATAATTCTAGTAGAAACTCCCCAAGAAGTTTGGAAGCAGTGCTTTATTTTTCCATCCTTATCAGTAAAGGTTACATCAAAAGCTTTAGCAAAACCATCTCCGAAGTTATGAGATGTACCACATTGAAGAGCCTTACCATCATGCATTAAGCTTTCTATAGTATAAGTAGCTAGAGCACCAGCAAATTTTTCTTTCTCTGTTTTCTTTCCTTTAACTACAGGAATTGCTAAGGTTTCTTCACAGAAGTTTGCATATATGTCTAAAATCTTTAGAGTCTCCTCTTCAGCTTCCTCTCTAGTGGCATGCATTGTATGACCTTCTTGCCATAAGAATTCAAGGTTTCTTAAAAATGGTCTAGTAGTCTTTTCCCATCTTATAACTGAACACCATTGATTATATAACTTTGGAAGATCCTTATAAGACTGAATTACATTGCTATAATGATCACAGAATAGAACCTCAGAAGTAGGTCTTACACATAACCTTTCTGTAAGTTCCTCAGAACCACCATGTGTAACCCAAGCAACCTCAGGAGCAAAACCTTCTACGTGATCAGCTTCCTTTTTTAGTAGGCTTTCTGGTATTAAAAGTGGCATATATACATTTTCATGACCTGTTTCTTTAAATTTTCCATCTAATGTCTTTTGAATATTTTCCCATATAGCATAACCGTAAGGTCTTATTACCATACATCCTCTAACAGGAGCATAATCCACAAGCTCAGCTTTTTTAACAACATCAGTGTACCATTGAGTAAAATCCACATCCATAGAAGTAATTGCTTCAACTAACTTCTTATCTTTTGACATATTAATACCTCCTTAAATAATAACAAATATAATTGATTAAGATTAATATATTTTTACATAAAATGAATCTTTTCTAAAAGAAGTTTTAATGTTCCCCTAGACTTAACGAAAAGATTTTTAAATATAAAAAAAGCCTTCAATCCCAATAAAGGGACCGAGGCTTAAATATCGGCGGTACCACCCTAGTTAATATAACTAAATAAGTTATATTCGGCTTTAGAATATGTAACGGTAAAAACCGCTGTAGCTTATTCACTACAGAACTCCAAGGTAGGTTCAAAAATTTATTTTTAGGAATATTTCACCAAAATTATTCCCTCTCTTAAAAAATAGTGATTTTTTACTAGTCCTTATCATAGTTTATAAAGTGTTAAATTTTTATGCATATATCATATAATATAAGGTAGTGGTTGTCAAGTGTATTAAAAAAAGTATTTATCTTTAAATAGTATAATTAAATAGAAGAAATAAGAAAATATATAAAGAAAATTACACGAATAATTATTAATTCTGTAGCAAAATTAATAATTTAATAAAATAAACAGAGAAAAATGTAAAAATATTAAATTAAGAGCGGAATGTAGGGTATGCTAATAAAAAGATAGTGTATTCTATTTAGTATGTCCATTTATAGTTAGTTATTTTAATTATAAAAGAGGAATTATACGAACCTTTTATAATAGGATTTTAGGATAGATTAATTATATATAGAATAATATTTTAATGGACAAAATATAACAAATGCTTTTAAGTATGGAGGGGGATTCATGGTTATACTTAGTTATTTTGCTATCTTTTTTGCTAAGATTTTAGAGGTTTCATTAGCAACAGTTAGGACAGTTCTTATAACTAGAGGAGAAAAGTTCTGGGGCTCAGTGATTGGATTTGTTGAAGTTGTAATTTGGCTTTACTTAATAGGAGCCATTATTTCTAATGTAACTGAGGATCCTATTAAGGTAATATTTTATTCTCTTGGGTTTTCTCTTGGAAACTATGTAGGATCTATGATTGAGGAGAAATTAGCTTTAGGGCTAATAACCTTAAATATAATAGCATCCAAGGAACAAGGCGATGCCATAGCTTCTATGCTTCGTGAAAAGCAAGTAGGGGTCACCACAATGGATGGTGAAGGTAAGATTGAGCATAAAAAAATGCTAATAGTACACTTAAAAAGAAAGAGAAAGAATGAGATATTGTCATTATTAGAAGAGTCCAGCTACAATTGTGTAGTATCTATAAATGATACAAAAGTAGTCTATGGAGGTTATGGTCTTAGAAAATAAAGGTGGAGATTTAAATGAATTTATCTGAGTTACTTTATAGAGTAAAGGATATAATGAATGTAAATTTTGTAAAAGTAGAAGAAAAGAGTAATTTAAGTGATATAGCAGATCTTATTATAAATAATAATCTAGATGAAGTTATTGTTGTAGATAAATATGATAAACTACGTGGAATGTTTACAAGAAAAGATTTAGCTAGAGTATCAAGAAAAAATGATTCTATGAAAGATTCTATGAAGGATCACATGATAGAGAGTCTAATAACCATAGGACCGGATGAATCTGCAAGAGTAGCTAGAGATATTATGGTTGATAAGGGTATTGGAAGAATACCAGTAGTAAAAGATGATAAGGTTATAGGAGTTATAACTTCTAATAATCTTAGAGATACTTTTTATTTAAAAATAGATGAGATGTTTGATCTACAAAATAATATTTTAGATAATATCCATGAGGCAGTATGCATATGTGATGAAAAAGGTGTAGTAAGCTATTGGAACAAGAGTGCAGAAAAGCTTTACAAACTAAAAGCAAAAGATGTTATTGGAAGACCTATAGAAAATCATTTTACTAATGCAATAATTTTAAAAGCCTTAAAAGATGGAGAAATTATAGAAAATATAAGACATGAACCTATAAAGGGAAAGTCAGTTATATTAAGCGCAGTTCCTATATATAATTCTAAACAGCAAATTATTGCAGTTGTATCTACAGATAGAGATATAACTGAGGTAGTTGCATTATCTAAGGAACTAGAGAGTGCAAATGAGAAAGTGGAACTTTTAAGCAATGCGTATAATAGAGAGATTGCCAATAACTATAAGTTTTCTCATATAATAGGGAAAAGTAAAAAAATGATAGATGCTATAGCCCTTTGTCAAAAGGTGGCATCAACAACTGCATCAGTTCTTATAACAGGAGAGAGTGGAACTGGAAAAGAGGTTTTTGCAAAGGCAATTCATGAAGCTAGTGGAAGACAAGGACAGTTTGTAGCAGTTAACTGTAGTGCTATACCAGAGCATCTTCTTGAAAGTGAGCTTTTTGGATATGTGGAAGGTGCATTTACTGGAGCAGTGAAAAAAGGTAAAATTGGTATGTTTGAATTTGCTAATAATGGAACTTTATTTTTAGATGAGATAGGAGATATGCCAATTGGTATGCAAAGTAAGCTCTTAAGAGTTCTTCAAGATGGTATTGTATATAGATTAGGTAGTGAAAAAGCTATTCATACTAATACTAGAATAATTGCAGCTACAAATAAGAATTTAAGAGAAGCTATAAAGGATAAGACTTTTAGAGATGATCTATTTTATAGATTAGCAGTTGTTCAGTTAGAACTTCCGTCCCTTAGAGAAAGAAAAGAAGATATTAAGGAATTAATCAATTATTTTGTTAATAACATATCAAAATATGAAGGTATTTTAATTAATGATATAGATGATGAAATATATGAAATCCTTTTAAACTATACATGGGAAGGAAATATAAGAGAGTTAAAAAATGTAATTCAAAGAATGGTAGTACTCTCTAATAAGGGGCATATATCTATAAATAGTATACCTGAATATATCCTTAATAACTCTAAGGTTAAAGAAAAAATAGAGATAGATAAAGATGATAAATACAATATAGAAGAAAGGGTTAAAACCCTTGAATATAATATAATTAAAGAGGTTATGGAAATAACTAAGGGGAATAAAGCAAAGGCTGCTGAGATATTAAAAATTAAAAGAACTACATTATATTATAAATTAAAACAATATGGACTTATAGACACCTGTCAATAATTTGACAGGTGTGTTTGTTTTTTGACAATCCATAGAAAAATATGGTTAGGCGATAATTCGCAATGGATTGACATATTCTTAACAAAACATGGCGAAAAAAAGTGTCTAAAATTCAACGCTTTTGTTGAATTTTATATTTGGAATTTAAATTTTGAATAAAAATCTTTACTATTGCACATACCTATTCTAAAGGGAAGTATAATAATTTTTTTCGATATTTATAAACTTGGCACGATAGTTGCTATAAATAATATTGTAATTCAATCGGAGGTGAGTACATGGACAAGATGTTCAAGTTTCCTCTAAAGATGCACGTAGGTGCACCGTGTGAACCAATTGTGAAGGAAGGTACTAAGGTTCAAAGAGGGGAATGTATAGCAGAGCCAACTAAAGGTTTAGGGGCTAAGATACATACAAGTGTTACTGGAGTGGTATCAAAGGTTAATGAAAGTGAAATAATAATTTTGGCTGATGATAATCAAAGCAAGGATTATGTAAAGATAAAGGAATGCAATTCAGTTATAGACTATGTATTCGAAGCAGGAATAGTAGGAGCAGGTGGAGCAGGCTTTCCAGCCCATGTAAAACTTAAAGCTGAGATTCCAGATGGTTATATAATAGCAAACTGTGTTGAGTGCGAACCATTATTAAAGCACAATGTAAGACTTTTAGAAGAGAATCCAGAGATAGTTATAAAGGGTATAAGATATGCAATGGAAGCTACAAAAGCTCCAAAGGCATACATAGGAATAAAGATAAAAAATAAAAAAGCAATAGAATCTTTAAATAAAGCATTAAATGGAATAAATGATATAGAAGTTAAAGAGCTTCAAGATTTATATCCAATGGGAGAAGAGAGAGCTCTTATAAATGGAATATTTGGACAGTGGTTAAGACCAGACCAACTTCCATTAGAAGCTAAATGTGTAGTTTTAAATACTGAAACTCTTGCAAATATAAAGAGAGCAGTTGAAGATAGGAAACCAGTTATAGACAAAGACTTCTCAGTAGCTGGAAAGCTTAAGAGTGGAAAAGAAACAGTTGTTTTCTTCGATGTTCCAGTAGGAAGTAAGGTAGAAGAGCTTATAGAAAGAGCTGGAGGAATTGACGGTGCATATGGAGAGCTTGTTATAGGTGGACCATATACTGGTAAATCAGACAACCTTAAAGATGCCCATGTCACTAAAACTTCAGGAGGAGCAATACCAACTATAGAACTTCCAGAATTTAAAGGAAAGCTTGGATTATTAGTTTGTGCTTGTGGTGCAAATGAAGATAGATTAAGAGAAATTGCTGGAAAAATGAATTCAGAAGTAGTTGGAGCTGTGGAATGTAAAAATGTAGAACACATAAAAACAGCTTTAAAATGTAAGACACCAGGTGACTGACCAGGTCAAACAGCTGTAGTTTTGCAGCTAAAGAAAATGGGTGCAGAAAGAATATTAATATCTAACTGTAGCGATTGTTCAAATACTGTTATGAATTGTGCTCCAAAGATGGGCGTAGGTGTATACCATGCAACAGATCACATCTTCAGAACAGTAGATCATAAATTAAGTAGAAGATTAGAGGTTGAATAACAACTTAGAAGGAGGAACTTAGATATGTCAATGAGTGCTGAACATGCAGAAGCTCTTAGGAATGAGTATGCTGTTGTTTGTTGTAGAACAGAAGCTGGAACTATAATTTCAGCAGACAATTTAGAGGATCCTGATATATTCCCAGATATGGTTGACTCAGGATTACTATCAATACCTGACAATTGCCTTAAAATAGGGGAAATAATTGGAGCAAAGCTCACAAAAACAATAGATTCTTTGACACCAATAACTTCCGATATAGTTGAAGGATATAAAGAGTTAAGTGGAGCAAAGGAAGAAAAAGAAGAAGTTTCTAATGAACTTTGCTGCCCGGAGGAAAAAGCTGTTCTTAAGTTTAATAAGAAGGCTGGAAACACAATTACTAATGAAGACTTAGAAAACCCAATGTATTTTGAGCAATTAGAGGATTCTTTACTTGTTAATTTAGGAGATGATGTTTTAACAAGACAAGAGGCTGTAGGAAAGACATTAAGCGTTGATGCTTCAGCTCTAACTCCTATAACAAGTTCAATCCTAGAAGGATATGAGGAGGAAGAAATAATGCCGAACCAACAAAACGTTGTAACAAGCCTAAGCGGTTCAGTTCTTAAGATAAAAATCGCAGAGGGTAAGGGAATTGACATTGAAGTTCCATTAACATTAAATGGAGCAGCTCCAGTGCCACCAATGGCAAAGCCAGCTACACCAGTAGCAGTTAAGGCTGCTGAAGTTAAGGGGCAAGTTAAGAGTGAAGAAAAAGTAGAAGCTAATAAAACTTTAGCAGAAAAGAAAGTAAGATCTTTAATAAAGAAACATTTTAAAATAGAAAATGTTAAGGTTGAAGGAAATGAAACTAAGATTGAAGGAACAACTCTTTACATAAGAGAAAATGTATGTGAAGACGCTGTAAAGCAAAGCCACTTAGTTGAATCTATAAAACTTGACATAATAACTCCAGATAAGTATAACACTTATTCTGAAACTATAATGGATGTTCAACCAATAGCTACTAAAGAAGATGATGCTAAGATAGGTAATGGAGTTACGAGAGTTATAGATGGAGCTATCGTAATGGTAACTGGTACAGATGCTGATGGAGTACAAATCGGAGAATTTGGATCTTCTGAAGGAATACTAGAAGAAAACATTATGTGGGGAAGACCAGGAGCACCTGATAAGGGTGAAATATTTATAAAGACAGAAGTGGTTATAGCAAGAGGAATGAACATGGAAAGACCAGGTCCTCTAGCAGCTCACGCAGCAACTGACTTTATAACTCAAGAAATAAGAGAAGCTCTTAAGAAGCTTGATGAATCATTAGTTGTTGATACTGAAGAACTTGTAGAGTACAGAAGACCAGGTAAGAAAAAAGTAGTTATAGTTAAAGAAATAATGGGTCAAGGTGCAATGCACGATAACTTAATATTACCTGTTGAACCAGTTGGAGTACTTGGAGGTAAACCAAACGTTGACCTTGGTAATGTTCCTGTAATGTTATCTCCACTTGAAGTATTAGATGGAGGAATCCACGCATTAACTTGTATAGGACCAGCATCTAAGGAATGTTCAAGACACTACTGGAGAGAGCCACTTGTAGCAGAGGCTTTACATGATGAGGAAATAGACTTCGCAGGAGTTATATTTGTTGGATCTCCACAAATAAATGCTGAAAAGTTCTATGTATCTGAAAGATTAGGAATGATGATTGAGTTCATGGATGTTGATGGTGCTATAGTTACAACTGAAGGTTTTGGAAATAACCATATAGATTTTGCATCTCATATAGAACAAATAGGAATGAGAGGAGTTCCAGCAGTTGGAATGTCATTCTGTGCAGTTCAAGGAGCTTTAGTTGTTGGTAACAAGCACATGAAATACATGGTTGATAATAATAAATCAGAGGGTGGAATAGAGAATGAAGTTCTTTCTTGTAACACTCTATGTAAAGAAGATGCTATAAGAGCTTTATCAATGGTGAAATCTGCTATAGCTGGTGAAGATGTAAAGACTGCTGAAAGAAAGTGGAATCCAAATGTTAAGGAAAATAACTTAGAAGCAGTAGAAAAAGCTTATGGAAGTAAGATTGATAGAGTTCCAAATGAAACTACAATCCCAATGAGTGAAAAAAGATTAGAGAAATATTCTACAAAGTAATTAGATAAAGAGAGGCCATAATATGAAATATGGTGATAAAATTATAAAAATGGAAGGTGTTATAGTCGAAGTTCAAGATGGAGCTGTAGCTATGGACCTTAAGGGAAGACTAGGATATTTAAAGGTTCCTATGAGAATGCTTATAACAGATTATCCTCTAAAGGTAGGGCAAGAGATAGCTTTTAATATGAGCTTTCCAGAAGTTGTATCAGAAGAGGTTAATGAAAAATATGTAAGCAACCTAGAGATAAGAAATAGAAAGGAAGGAAAATAATATGGATTATACTGTAGTTAAGGGTTTACAATCTGAGATATTTGTACCAATAACTCCTCCTCCAGTATGGACACCTGTAACAAAAGAATTAAAAGATATGAAAATAGCTTTTGCTACAGCTGCTGGAGTACACTTAAAATCTGATAAGAGATTTAATTTAGCAGGAGATTTCACTTTTAGAAGAATACCAGGAGATGCACCAGTATCTGATATGATGGTATCCCATGGAGGATATGATAATGCAGATGTTAATAAGGACATCAACTGCATGTTCCCTATAGATAGATTAAGAGAATTAGCAGCTGAAGGATTTATAAAAGAAGTAGCTGAAACTCATATAGGATTCATGGGTGGTGGTGGAAACCAAGAAAAGTTTGCTAATGAAACTGGCCCAGAAATAGCTAAAATTTTAAAAGAAGAAAATGTAGATGCTGTAGTTTTAACCGCTGGCTGAGGAACTTGCCACCGTTCTGCTGTTTTAGTACAGAGAGCGATAGAGGAATCGGGGATTCCTACAATATGTATAGCGGCATTACCACCAGTTGTTAGACAGACTGGTACACCAAGATCAGTTGCTCCATTAGTTCCAATGGGAGCTAATGCTGGAGAGCCTAATAACAAAGAAATGCAAACTGCAATATTAAAGGACAGTTTAAATTATTTAGTTACAATAGATACACCTGGAAAGATAGTATCTCTTCCATACGAGTATGTTGCTAAAGTTTAATTGAAAAATATCCGATCTCTCTTTTTAGAGAGGTCGGTATTTGTTAACTATTATTTATTTAAAAGGATTAAGTTATGAGAGAAATAAAAGAGTTAAGAAAGCTTGTAATAAAGACTTTTCACGTTGAAAAGGTTGAATTTTCAGATAAAACTTTTTTAAAGAATAGAACTCTTTACTTGAGGCATGGAATAGATAATTTAGAATTTAACAAAGACCACATAAACGGTTTAAAGATAAACCTAATACAACCTAATAATCATAATATATTCATAAACTCTATAATGGATTTTTCACCTATTGCAACTAAGGTTTTAGGTACTATAGGGGAGGGAATAACTCATGTACTTACAGGAGTTAATGTTATGCTTACAGGAGTTGACGAAGAGGGTGTTCAGGTCGCAGAATTTGGTTCATCTGAAGGAATTTTAGAGGAGCAAATTGTATTTGATAGAGCAGGGACACCAAGAAAAGAAGATATAATTATTCATTTAGATTTTGTATTAAATAAAGGTATGGGAAGCTTAAGAGAGGCTATAACAGAGGTTCATAAAGCTTCAGATTCTATTATACAAGAGATAAGAGAATATTTAAAAACAATAAACGGAAGACTATGTGATGAAAAACATGAGTATTATGACAAAATTAAAAAGCATAGAAAAAATGTAGTTATAGTAAAGCAAGTAGCAGGTCAGGGAGCTATGTATGATACTGCTTTATTCGGAAAAGAGCCCGGTGGTGCCTTAGGGAGTAGATCAATAATAGATATGGGAAATGTCCCAATAATAGTATCACCTAATGAATACAGAGATGGAGCATTAAGAGCAATGCATTAATTAGGAGGATAGTTATGGGAATAGGACCATCTACAAAGGAAACAACCCTTCATCATTTTAGAGATCCTCTACTTGATATAGTAGATAAGGATGATGATGTAGATTTACTTGGAGTAATTATAGTTGGAACACCACAAGCTAATGAAGATAAACTTTTTGTAGGGAAAAGAGTAGGCACATTAGTTGAAGCTATGAGAGCAGATGGAGCTATAGTATCCTTAGATGGATGGGGAAATAGCCATGTAGATTTTGCAAATACTATTGAAGAGATAGGTAAAAGAAATATTCCTGTAGTAGGATTAAGTTTTGTAGGAACTCAAGGAGAGTTTGTAGTGACAAATAAATATATGGATACTATAGTGGATTTTAATAAATCTAAAGAAGGAATAGAGACAGAGGTTGTAGGAGAAAATACTATTGGTATAAAAGATGCAAGGAAGGCTTTAGCTTTTCTTAAACTTAAAATGAAGAAAGTGGGGGAATAGTACAATGAAATTTTCAAAATCAATTCAAGCAGTTGACTCTCATACTATGGGAGAGCCTACAAGAATAGTAGTAGGTGGAATACCTGTTATAAAGGGAAACACAATGCCAGAAAAAAAGGCATATCTTGAAGAGAATCTAGACTATGTAAGAACAGCTATAATGCATGAGCCAAGAGGACATAAAGATATGTTTGGATCTATAATAACAGCTCCAACTCATGAAGAAGCAGATCTTGGAATAATTTTCATGGATGGTGGCGGATATCTAAATATGTGTGGACATGGTTCCATAGGAGCAGCTACGGTTGCAGTAGAAACAGGAATGGTAGAGGTTAAGGAACCATATACTGAAATAGTTTTAGAAGCACCAGCTGGACTTGTTAAGTCTAAGGTTAAAGTTGAGAATGGGAAAGCTATTGAAGCATCAATAGTTAATGTTCCATCATTTTTATACAAAAGTGTAGAAATAGAAGTTCCTGAAATAGGGAAGGTTAATGTGGATATATCTTTTGGAGGAAGCTTTTTTGCTATAGTAAATTCTAAGGAACTAGGTTTAGAAATAGACCCTAAGAACTCTACAAAACTTACAGAGGTTGGTCTAAATATAAGAGACATAATAAACTCTACAGTGGAAATAAAGCATCCAACTTTATCTCATATAACTACTGTAGATTTAGTAGAAATATATGGACCACCGAAGAATGAAAAGGCGACATATCAGAATGTTGTTATATTTGGAGAAGGTCAAGTTGATAGATCACCATGTGGAACTGGTACAAGTGCAAAAATGGCTACATTATTCTCAAAAGGAGAACTTAAAGAGGGAGAAGACTTCATATATGAAAGTATTCTTGGAACAATGTTTAGAGGGAAAATTTTAGGAACTACTAAGGTAGGAGAATATACTGCAGTAATTCCAGAGATAACAGGAAGTGCATATATAACAGGATTTAATCATTTTGTTATAGATGAAAATGATCCTGTAAAGCACGGATTTAGCTTAGGCTAAGCTTAATAGAGGGATAATATCCCTCTATTAATTAAAAGAACATAAGGAATAATATTAGAATTTTAGAAGTTAAACAATATCAAGCAGGCTAAAAGTAATGAGATAAAGTTAGCACATAAAAATTTATGGAATATAATTAATTTAAAATAATATAATTACGAAAAAGTATCTAAATACAATATAGGGGGAAGATATATGTTAACCAATATAGTCCTTGCAGCATTAGGAGTTATTACATTAATATTTGCAGTTTTTTATATAAAAGATGTTATAGCAGCAAAAAAGCAAGGGAGCCTTGGAGAAGGAAATTTTGTAATAGCAGGAGTATCAGGGTTTGTAGTAAACTTTTTTGATACTTTAGGCATAGGAGCTTTTGCACCATTAACAGCTTTATTAAAGGGTTTTAAGCTAACAAGAGATAAGTACATACCTGGAACATTAAATGTGTCTTGTACAATACCAGTTGTTTTAGAAGCTTTTATATTTATAGATGGTATAGAGGTTGAACCTGTAACTCTTATAAGTATGCTTGCAGCAGCTGCTATAGGAGCTGTAGTTGGAGCTGGCTTTGTTTCTAAACTTGATGAAAAGAAGATACAACTATTTATGGCAATAGCATTACTAGCAGTTTCATTAATTATGTTAGCATCACAGTTAGGATTAATGCCAATAGGTGGAGAGGCAATAGGATTAACTGGAGGTAAGCTTATATTTGCAGTAGTAGCCAACTTTATATTAGGAGCATTAATGACTGTTGGAATAGGATTATATGCGCCATGTATGGCGTTAGTTTATGCTTTAGGTATGAGTCCAGCAGTTGCCTTCCCAATAATGATGGGATCTTGTGCATTTTTAATGCCATCAGCTTCATTAAAGTTTGTTAAAGAAGGAGCCTATGATAAGAAGGCAGCTATAGCAATAACTATATTTGGATCTATAGGTGTATTTATAGCAGCTTATCTTGTAAAGAGTTTACCACTTGAAATATTAAAGTGGCTTGTGGTAATAGTTATACTATATACATCTATAACAATGTTTAAATCTTATAGTAATAAAGCAAAAGTAGCTAAATAAATTAAATGCTTAAGGATTAAGTAAATATATTTCAATGAATGTGGAGTAATAAGTATAGTAATATACTTATTACTCCACATTTTTATATATTAGATTAATTAAAGATATATAAATTGATTTCTTACCATAGATTAAATTCTTACTCTTTATATTATATAGAGTATATATATAGATATACTATTTTCAGACTCAATATTTAAACACCTTTTATATCAGGAGATCTTGAGGTTTAGTTTAAGATAGCATGTGGTATATCCATACATAAACCATTCCAAAACTCAATTTAAATGGTATCTGATGAGTTATCCATTAGAGTAGTAACACTATAATATTATGATTTTAAGTTGAATATTAACTCATACATATACTTAATTCCTTAAAAGTAATAAATAGACTAAAATATAATGTGAAAAGAATAAAAAAATAGACGACAGAATAGATATATATAATTATATGTAGAAATTGAAATAAAAGGTAATAACATGTATAATTTATTTATATAATAAGAAAAATTATAGTAAGTATTAGTAAAGTTACATTACATGGAGGGAATTGATTGTTAGATAGTAAGGGGTTTGACATATGGGCAAAAGAGTATGATAAAAGCGTAGAAATAGGAGATGAAGAGTATCCTTTTCATGGATATTATCAGGTATTACAGTGTGTTTACAATTTAATTAATGGAAAAGAATCAAAGAAAATATTGGATGTAGGATTTGGAACTGGATTATTAACAAATAGATTATATATAGATGGGGCAAAGATTTATGGAATGGATTTTTCACAGAACATGATTCACATTGCAAAAGAAAAAATGCCTAAAGGAATATTTATACAATGGGATTTTAATTTAGGAGTACCTTCTCAGTTGAAAACTGAAAAATTCGATTATATTATATCTTCTTATGCAATTCATCATTTAGATAATGATAAAAAATTCCAGTTTATAAATGAATTAAAAGGCTTGTTAAATGAAGACGGCAAAATAATAATTGCCGATGTTGCATTCAAAACAGAAAATGAATTAATTAAATGTAAAAGTGATAATGATAGTATATGGGATGATGAGGAAATATATATGGTTGGGGAAGAAATTATCTCTAAGTTGAGTGATAAAGGTATTAACTCAAGATATACACAGATTTCTCCATGTGCAGGAATTTTAGAAATTTATTAGTTAATAAATTAAATAGAGGTACTTAAAACTTTAATATTTATTTTTGTTTACACATAATAAGTCCGGTAAAGCTTTTATAAGGTTTACTGGACTTAAACTTTGTTTTAAGAAAACAATATATATACTTTATATATTATACAATTATTATATAAATAAATATTTTAGATAGTCTTAAGAAATAATATCATTAAGAACCACTCTGGTATTACTCAGTACATGTAACAAAGATAAACCAGCTAAAGTTCTGTACATTGTAATATTAAGATATCTTAGAAGTAGGATTTCTATGAATCTGGCAATTATATTAAAGGTAAGGTAATTACAAAAAAATAATGCTAAGAGGTCTGTATTTATTGTCATAAAACTATGATGAAGAGTGATTTAAAACTCTATTAGTGAATCAGGGGTCTACAGCTCCTAGCCATCAGATAAAATATAAAATTTATAGCTTTGTTTAACTAGACAAGATATAATTATATAGTGCTTTTGCAAAAGAATAGGGAAGTAATAATAGAAGGAATTAAAGGTGAAGTAATATGAGAAATTTAAAGATATCAATATCTTATGATGGAACTAGATATAGAGGGTGGCAAAGACAAAAAGGAGATGTACCAACTATACAAGGGAAGATAGAAGATGTACTATGTAAAATGACCGGAGAAGAAATTCAATTAATAGGATGTGGAAGAACAGATACAGGAGTACATGCTAAAAACTATATAGCTAACTTTCATACTAAATCTACCCTTA